>JAGRAK010000180.1 GCA_020434645.1 Bdellovibrionales bacterium
GAGTTCAACTCCTGTGCCCGCCACAAGGATTTCACGGCCGAGAAAAAATGTAGGGTCTTGTAGAGAAAAACCGCCGGGCATATTTTTACATGTTCTCAGTAGCCCCATAACATCTGGAGTCTCGCTGAACCCATAGTGGCCTGTGACACGATAAAAGCCTTCAGTGAGTGGCGTGACTTGCAAGCGGTCTTTTTGCGGAACAAATGCCGTGTCTTCACCTAAGATTGTGAGAAATATAACTGTCTCGTGCAAAACCTTATTGTGTTTGAGGTTGTGAAGAAGAGTTGGGGGCGTCATGTCGGCATCACCCACCATAAATATAGCAGCCCCTTTTACGCGAGTGGGTTTAATCTCTTTTAAATCGACAAGGAGTGACTGAAAAGAATAAGACTTAGAACGCAATCGATCATAAAGTACAGCGCGTCCTTTCTTCCATGTGGTCATAAGAGTAAATGTGGCGGCCGCAATTAAAAGTGGCACCCATCCACCGTCTGCAATTTTATTTAAATTGGCTGTCAAAAACAGGGTGTCGATGACAAAAAAGCAAGAGAAGAGAGCTATTATTTTAGGCCAAGACCAGCTCCATATCGTTCGCGCAACAATGGCTGTTAACAACGATGTGCCAACCATGGTGACTGAGATTGAGATTCCGTAGGCGGCGGCAAGTGCCGATGAGGTCTTAAATTCAATAACAAGCCAAAGTGTGCCGATCAGCACAATCCAATTTACGGCCGGCACATATATTTGCCCTTGGGCGTGCTCGGATGTGTGCACTATTTTGAGTCGCGGAGCATATCCAAGTTGCACGCATTGACTGGCCATAGAAAAAAGTCCCGAGATGACAGCTTGCGAGGCAATCACAGTGGCCATGGTGGCAAGAAGAACAAGTGGGATGAGTGCCCACTCCGGTGCCATAAGGTAAAAGGGGTTTGATACCGACTCCGGGCTTCGAAGAAGCAAGGCTCCTTGTCCGAAGTAATTCAGTAACAAACTCGGAAGAGCAATATAAAACCAACCTCTAGAAATAGCCTTAAGGCCGAGATGTCCCATATCAGCATATAAAGCTTCGCCGCCAGTCACCACTAGAAATACAGCGCTCATAGATATAAATGCATAGCCCGGGCTTGTGAACCAGAATTCAAATGCGTAGTACGGGTTAAGAGCCATGAGAACATGTGGATTTTGAAAAATAGAGCTCAACCCTATAAGGGCGAGACAAGAAAACCACAAAAGCATAATCGGGCCAAAAAATACGCCTATTTTAGCAGTACCTTTATGTTGAAAGTAAAATAGCGAAATCAAAATACCGAATGTAATCAGTAAAATAAAATTATCAAAGCCAGGCGTTATAACATTTAGACCTTCGACAGCAGATAAAACTGAAATAGCAGGGGTGATCATGCTATCACTCACTATAAGGGCGGCGCAAAATAAGCCAAAATAAAGTAGCTGTTTCTGCCCCCATATGGTTTTATTTTTTTGGAGCAGTGCGAGTGCGGTCAGAGCCAAAACCCCACCTTCTCCCTTGTTGTCGGCCTTTAAGATAAAACGAATGTACTTAAAAGATATTATGAAAAGCAGAGCCCACGTAATAAGCGAGAGTACGCCCAATATATTATTTTCTATAAGAGGTATAGCGTGAGGGCCGTGAAAGGCCTCTCGTAGTGCATAGAGGGGGCTTGTGCCGATGTCACCATAGACAATGCCTAGTGCTGTAATTAATAGCAGGGAGCTGCTTTGGTGGGTGTGTTGTCTTACTCGTTGTTCCATCTTTAAATTCGACTATAGAGATACTTTCTCAATGCAGCAATAGAGAAAATCTTGCAGTTCTGGCTAAAGGCGACTACTTTTTGCCGAATATGACAAGCGACCAGCCATTTATTCGCGAGATGAATGCTCACGATTTCTCAGCAGTTTTACGTTTTGCTGATGAGCAAATAGGCACCAATTACTTCTCAGAAAAAAAGCTAAAGAACATCTTTAATGCATCGACTAAAGATGATTTATGCGCATCTTTTGTCTTGGTTGATCAAGACGGAATTCAAGCAATACGTTTATCATTTCCGCCAAATCAGTGGATTGAAAGGCCGGCTGCGCAACCGGTCAATCCACATATGTGGAAGGTGTCCGTCGATGAGGTGGCTTATTTTCAAAGTCTATTTGTAGCCAAAAAGTATCAAGCTCAAGGTTGGGGAATAAAACTATCAGAAGCTTCTATTGATAACTTAAGAAAAATGGGTTCAAAGGCTGTCATTTGCCACTCTTGGAACGAGTCTCCCGGCAACAGTTCAAGGAAGTATCTTGACAGGCTTGGCTTTCAGGCTGTGATATCAATGCCGGACTACTGGAAAAGTATAGATTATGAATGCACCCGTTGCGGCAAGCCTCCATGTGTTTGTTCGGCAACAGAAATGGTTTTATATTTATGAGCGTTTCTTACTGGCTCGATCAATCAAATGGCAAAGTGAAAACATATGACATCGCAATAGTTGGAGCAGGCATAGCCGGATTTTCAGTGGCCTACTGGTTGAAAAAAGAAGATCCAAACATGAAGATTGCAATAATAGACAAGGGCACAATTGGCAGCGGCGCAACAGGAAGAAATGCCGGCTTTATTACTTGCGGTTCAGTGGAGCACTTTAATCGCCTCTGTGAGAGGTGGGGTAAAAAAACAGCCCTTGAAATGTGGCGCTTTTCAGAAGTGAATTTAGCACTGTTAAAAGAGCATATCATACAAGACGATAAGCATTTAGAGTTTGATAATTCGGGTACGTTTTCACTAGCTTCAACTCAAGAAGAGTTTCATGAGCTGAAAGAAACAATGACCCTTATGCAATCTATGGATATCAGCGTTGAAGCCTTAGAGCAAAATGCTATTGAAAAACGTCTGGGAGTGGCTGAATTCGTAGGAGGCATCAAGTACACCCAAGATGCCTCGATTCACCCAGTGCGACTTTTAAATAAAATGAAGTCCCTTCTCGATGTTGATGTTATTGAGTTTGCCGAAGTCTACGATATTGAGACCTTAAGTACAGGTTCTGTTTTACTCAAGACTCAATCGGCGCACATTGAGGCATCTGTAGCGGTGCTCACTATGAATGGCTACTCATCTGATTTAAAAAAATATTTTGCTGACAAGATATATCCAACGCGTGGTCAGATTATGGTGACTGAACCTGTGCCACGCTTTATGGAGGGGCCATGTTACGCTAATTTTGTTCTCGATTATTTTCGTCAGCTACAAGATGGCCGCGTACTAATTGGCGGGTTTCGCCAGTTAGAAAAAGCCACAGAGGTGGGCTTTTCAGAACACACAACAGACGTGATACAGAGTTCGCTTTATGAGTTTTTGCAGAAGCACATTCCGGTATTAAAAAATAAAAAAGTAACGCATCGCTGGGCAGGAGTTATGGGTTTTTCATTTGACGGTCAGCCACTTATTGGCGCACTGCCAGATCAGCCACAAGTGTATTTTGCTGGCGGGTTTACCGGTCATGGGATAGGGCTTGCTTTTCACTCTGGAAAAGCCCTTGTCGATTTAATGTATGATCGCGTAATTCCTGATTTTATATCTGCAAAACGCATTTAATTTGACTCCCTGCAATGCTCGTGGTTTCCTTCATTCGTTAAATTTTTTTAACTGATTATTCATCGGCTTAGGGGGCTTCATGATTAAGAAAATATTCTCTATACTAACGCTTTCAATTTTAATATTTGGCTGCACAAAAAAATCAGATCAGCCTCAGGTCGATAACTCGGCATCACAGGTTTCAGATTCAAAAGAAATTCTAGTGGGCGAATTTGGCTCAATGACGGGTAGTGAAGCCACTTTTGGCATTAGTACACATAGAGGTATTGAGCTTGCAGTCAGTGAGGCTAATGATGCTGGCGGGATAAAAGGTAAGCAAATCAAACTCATCTCTTTAGATGATCAAGGTAAGGCTGAAGAAGCGGCGTCCGTTGTGACTCGCCTAATTACTCAGAGTAAAGTTGTGGCGATATTGGGTGAAGTTGCAAGTTCACGTTCGCTTGCGGCAGCCCCTATTGCGCAGAAGCATCAAGTGCCGATGATCTCTCCTAGTTCAACAAATCCTAAGGTTACTGAAACTGGCGATTATATTTTCAGGGTTTGTTTTATAGATCCATTTCAAGGCTATGTGATGGCTAAATTTGCATCTGAAAATCTAAACATGAAAACTGTGGCTATTTTAAAAGATGTAAAATCAGATTACAGTGTGGGACTAGCCGATTACTTCAAAAAAACATTTGAAGAAAAAGGCGGCAAAGTTGTATCTGAAGAAAGCTATGTCAGCGGAGATATCGACTTTAAGGCGCAACTCACTCAGGTTCGCGCTCAAAAGCCAGATGCTATTTTTATACCGGGGTATTACACTGAGGTCG
>JAGRAK010000181.1 GCA_020434645.1 Bdellovibrionales bacterium
CTGGCGTAATCTCAGGTGGTCCTGCCGAAAAAGCCGGAATGAGAGGCGGTGACATTATCGTCGAATTTTCTAATAAAAAAATTGATAATATCCATGATTATGTTTTCACCTTAGAAACTATTCGCCCCAACGAACCGACAAAAATTGTAGTCATGAGAAACGGCAAGCGCGAAGAAATAGACATTACCCCAGAGGCCAAAGAGTAATGGCCTCTAATCATGACTAAAATGAACACGAGGACTTTGTCTCAAGACAAAGTCCCCCGCCCACCATTTGCCTACACTGAATTTCATAAGTGGCTAAATGATACAAATCTACCCACACCCACACATCCAGCTACACCCACACCCACACATCCAGCTACACCCAAACCCACACCTCCAGCTCAAAAGTCATATTTTGCTATTGAAATAGGATGTGGCGTGGGCTTTCACCCCATATCGTGGGCAAAGCACAACCCCGCCAGTAAAATTTTGGCAATCGAGCGCACCAAAGATAAATTTGATAAATTTTCTTCTCGCCTTGAAAGACATTCGAATCTTACCAATATATATGCCGCACACGCCGATGCCAGCCATCTTCTCCCTCATCTAGATATTCCCGGGAGGGTTGATGAGTACTTTGTTCTGTATCCCAACCCTTACCCCAAAAAAAAGCATACCAACCTGAGGTTTGCCTACAGTCCCATTACTCGTTTTATGATTGAAAGCTTAAAAGTCGGTGGACGCATAACTTTCGCCACAAATATTTCAAATTATGCAGATGAGTTACGAAACGAAATTTCAAAACACCCTCAGATGACACTTGTTTCTGATACATTGGTCAACAGCAGCCTCAAGCAACAAAACTTAGATCAAACCTATATACACTACGATATTCGAACATATTCACAGCCAGTGCCTTATCCGCGAACTCATTTTGAAAAGAAATACCTCGAGCGCAACGAAATTTGCCACAATTTAATTTATATTAAGACGCCATAATACCTAAACTCAGATTTTATTTTCATCAGGCCTCATCTTAGATTTTATCTAAAACTAGACCTCATCAATATCGCGGCTCAAAACTTTCTACCAATACTAGACTTGATCGCAACACTGTTTTTACCGACAGACATCTTATGAAAAAGGTTGTCGTATACACAAGTTCGGGGAGCTCAATTGAAACATGGCGGCCATGGCTCGAGCAGCACTTTGAGATCGCCTTTATAACGTCACCTGAATCACTGTTAACTTTAATTAAAACATGGTCCCCTGACGTACTAATTTATGCAGAAAACAAAATACAAAAAGAATTGTTAAGTAAAATTTCAACTTACGCCCATCAACTGCACCTATTATTAGGTATTGTGGTTGTGGCTCAGCAATACAATTTGCGTGAAGAACTACTCAGTTTTCAATTGAATGCCGACCATTTTATTTTGGCTTCAACTCCCCCACAAAGTGTTCTAGCCCGTCTTCAAAGCTTGATAGTAAAAAATGATCAATTAAAAAACCACAACACCCACGAAGACCCCATTTTTCTGCCACAAAAGGTAGACCAATTAAAATACAAAGAGCTTGTGCTACTTCCTGATCAAAATATAGTTCTTCGTCGTGACCTCCCCATACGCATTACACCCACCCAAACCCGACTTTTCTTAGCCCTTCTCACTCACCCCGATCAGGTGCTCACCCGCGAATGGATACAAAGTCATGTATTCAACGGTGCTCATATCTCTCTACGCTCTATTGATGCTCATATCGCAAAGCTAAAGCGCGCTCTGCCCTGTTTAAACACCGAAATTATTAATATTTATGGTCAAGGTTACATTCTAAAAAGCTACAACAACAAAGCGTCATAGCGTATTCTTAATATGCACTTCTTAATCTGCACTTAATCTGTACTTCTTAATAAAAAATATCTGAGTTTAATCATATATGGCTATGATTAGTATTTTGGACAGCTATATGAGAATGTCACCTCTACTCCAACCGGAAGATTGTAGAAGTAAATTTTATTTTTTTCGTCGAGACTATACTGAATTTGATTTTCATAACCAGATGGCTGAGTGATGATACCTATAGATCCCGCCTCAGGAACACAGCTCAACTGCTTCGGAGCATCCATAGTATGATTTTTGATATTTCTAGAAATATCACCGAGCTGCAAACCATAATTTGAGGCGCAAATACTTCCAACATCGCCCTTTAAAATATTACCTAGTGCCATTAAAGATGCACTTGGATTAGAAAGTTTCTTATATTGAGTCCCTATAAAGCCGAGTGTTGGCCACTTGCTTGTAGCTGATGCCTGTGTTTGAGCAGTTCGACAAGCCTCATTATTTGTAATCACTGAGTGCACACTCATAGATTTTGTCGGGTAGTAATTTTTAAGATTCGTAACCAATGTTTCTGGCAGATCTTCCATTTCAAGACTTGCGTGCCCTTCTAATAAGCCACCGGCACTGCGCTCATCTTCGTCAGATAATATAACAACTGCTAAATGCGCACCCGGTCTGAAAAAGTTAGCCTCACCGCGCTGAATGGCTAAATTTGCTGCGTAAATACCGCGTTCATCAGCTGATGGACAAGCTTGTGGATTAAAACCAGCAGCATCGCAATCAAGAGATTCTTGTCTTTTAATTGTTCCCTTAAATAAACTTTGAGCATTCGGAGTATCATGACTAATAACTTTAAGGCCAGATGCATTTTTTTGTTCATCGTAAAATTCTAAAAATTTACCATCCTGAAACTTACCAAATCCGTTTGCATTTCGAACTGCCGTATTACCCGGAGTGGCTGAAACATCTGTGGTAATAATAGCAATTTGGTAAAACAAATTAGAAATATTTGCTATGAAGTTCGGAAAGGCATTCGCCATTTTCTGTTGCTCTACATACATAGACCCAGAATTATCATCTACAAACAATATATCGACATCTCCTACTCTAAAACTAAAAGAAATCGTCAGAGAATTGGGTGAAGAATAACAAGAAGTATCTTGATCACGATTAAGTCCGTCGCAACTTATTTTGGGAACACTTTCAAAACCAACATCCGAACACCCCACCACCGCGGCACTAATAGATAGGGCAATTGCTGCAAATATTAAGAATTTATTGTTTCGTCTTAGTTTAATCATAACGTATTCGCCTCTTCTCAACCTCTTTAACTCCAAGATATATGCCAATAATAGCGCCACCCAGCTCTCGCCATAAGTGCATGAAATAACTATGTTTAATTAAATAAATTGAATTGCTTTTGCGGGCTGACTAACTGTCAATTAGCGGTACAGATATCCATTACAATTAAATATATACGAATAGTTTCAGTATGTTATGATTTTAACGAAAAATGGCCTTAGCCAATTTTTGTCACTCGATGTTTATATGCATGTCATATATGTCTGCATGACATCGCAGTTTATTACAGAAGGTGAATTATTTTTTAAAGAAAGACATTGAACATGCAAAGCGAACAGCAAAATAAAAACAATATATTAGGGCAAGTGCTCTTACTCGCTGCTTTTTCACTTTGCGTTTATATTGTCGCCACAATTGGCATTAGCTATAGAGGTAAATCAGCAGCTATCCTCGAACGCGCATGGAAGCTCGATATTCAAAATTTAAAATTAAACAACAAACTCCCTGCATATTGGGATGACATTCGACTGATTGAGAAATACACCGCAAAAGATGACAACAAAGCAGAGACATGGATGAAAGATGTTTATCCTCCGATAGAAATAAATCCTAATGGTCAGCACAAATTAGAAATATTATTTATATCTCAAAGTGAAAACGGGGAACAAAAAGCCGTCATTCAACATCACATTATAAATATCCCAACCGGTGATTCTGTTTGGGAAATAGGTCGAACCTACGATTTAAAATAAATTAAAATTAATCGAATAATTAATACCCAAAAAAAAATAATTTAGACAAAAAAAAGCCCAGCTAAGTTTCCCTAGCTGGGCATATAAAAAAAAGCTGGCATCGTGCTACTCTCACACAAAGTTACCCTTGCATTACCATCGCCGCTGACGGACTTTACTTCTGAGTTCGGAATGGGATCAGGTGTGTCCCCGTCGCTAAAGACACCAGCAAAACTATAAATTTTAAAATAACTAAGATAAATTTCTTGGGTTAGACTCAAATCATTCCTAGCAGGAATAAAAATCCAATAATTTAAAAAAAGCCTCACAACTTATTAGTACAACTTAGCTGAACACATTACTGTGCTTACACTTGTTGCCTATCAACCTCCTAGTCTAGAAGGAGTTTTTAGGGGGCCGAAGCCCCAGGGAAAACTTATCTTGAGGTTGGCTTCCCGCTTAGATGCTTTCAGCGGTTATCCGTTCCGAACATAGCTACCCAGCTGTGCCGGTTTACCGACAACT
>JAGRAK010000182.1 GCA_020434645.1 Bdellovibrionales bacterium
TTATCACTAGATGTTGGGGGCAAGGTCTTTAAACAGCGCGGGCCAATGCTCATTACACACTGGGGCTTAAGTGGTCCGGCCATCTTAAAATTATCGGCATGGGCAGCGCGTGAAATGAAGCGGGCTCATTATAAAGGTAACCTAAAAGTGAATTGGCTAGGTTTACAAAACCATGAGGCCGCTTTTCAGATGCTGAGTCTTCTTAAAGAGAAAAATTTAAAGTCGCTGGTGGGTAATGTATACCCCACTCAATTGACTAAGAGATTTTGGCAAAACGTACTTCAGGCGGCCACCGAATCATTTTTAACGGCAGGATCAGGCGCAGCTCATGCCACAAACTTATCTAATAAACGTTACAGTGATATCTCAAACAAAGAGCTAAATAAAATATCTGATATTTTATTCGCCAGTGAACTTTTGGTGCTGGGTCAGAATCGGTTTAAAGATGAGTTCGTAGAATGTGGTGGCGTAAATCTCAAAGAAGTTGATTTCAAAACTATGGAGAGTAAAATTCAGCCAGGGCTATTTTTTGCCGGTGAGTTACTTGATATTGACGGTATAACAGGTGGTTTTAATTTTCAGAATGCTTGGTCTGGTGGTTGGGTTGCGGCTCAGAATATGTAGTATTTTTTTAAGTCTATTTTTTCAGTCTTTTGCTCATGCTGATCGCTTGTCTGAGACAGAGCGCCAAATTACGCATGGGATCCAAAGTCTTTCAACCCGTCTTGATGGTTTTTTCAGTCATGAAGATCTTGATGTCGAAGACACAGGCTCAAGGCTTAAAATGGGGTATGCTGCATATTACGAAGAGTATAAAGATCCGTCGTATAATTTTTTAGTGGGTTTTCGATTGGTTCTGCCACGCACTCAAAAAAAGCTTCAACTTTTAGTAATTGGCGATGAAGAAGATTTATATGAGCGAAAAGATGGGGAGTCTTCTACTCCAGATAAAAATGTTTCTGACTCTGTTAAGAATCAGAAGATAAGTGTCGGCTTAAGAAGTTTATTTCATAAATCAAAAGAGTCTGCGCTCGTATTTGATATGGGTGTGAAGATTAAAAATCCACTTGATCCATTTGCGCGTATATCAGGTCGACGAAGTTTCTTTTATGAAGACTATGAGCTTAGATTTCTCGAGCGTCTTTACTGGTTTGAGTCAATACAGTGGGGGAGTTCAACCTCAATTGATCTTGATCGGCCATTTGCTCCTGGCTGGCTTGGTCGATTTTCGAATAATGGAGTTGTTGATTTTCAAAATGGACTTTGGGAACTAGATCATTACTTGGCACTCTACCATTTGGTTAGTGAGCGCACAGCTCTCGGGTATCGCGCCGGGGTTACAGCAGATGATGAGAAGAGTCTCCGGTTACAGAGTTATTATATTTCTTTTAATTACCGCTTTGCTCTTATTAAGCCGTGGCTCTACTTAGAGGCCACACCAAAGTTGACGTGGCCTCGAGAGCAAAATTGGATCGACGTACCCAGTATATACGTTAAAATTGAATCGATTTACGGATTGTAGGATTAAATCAATTACGACTCGAATGACTAATCTTGCTCGCTCAACACTTGTACACTTTTGCAATACTCAGAGATCCGGCGAGAGAGTTGATTGTTCAGCTGAAAGAGTTCTCGTTCTTTTTTGAGTTCTGCTTTAGTATTTAAACTTTGTGAGAGCGGATAAATCTCGCCATTTTCAAGCATGGCGCTAATAACCTTAAGTGCCCCACCATTTTGACAAGGGTTAATTCTTGATTCATTGATAGTGTCTCTCAAAAGTTTTTCTTCTCCCAGCATGGTTAGGTCGTCGGCTTTTGTAGTTCGAATACCTGATTCTGAAGAGAATGCCGAAATTGAAAAGCAAATTGCGGCAATCACTGTCAAAGTTTTAGACATATTCATAGCTTATCTCCAATAAGTTAATTTTAAAAATCACATAGAATGTACTAAGCAATTATCTTGCCGACTCAGGTCTATATATTGGATTTTTAAAATGGGGCGGGTTAGACTGTATACATAGCTTGGGGGCTCAGATATGAGGCATTTATGGGTGGTACTCGCAATCCTCACTCTTGTGATGGGTGCTTATACGAACTGTTCTACACAAGAAGACACTTCGCAATCTACGGCAAGCATTCAAAGAAGTACGACCTGTTCACCTCCTCCAGGAGTGTCTGCTTCGCCGCAGACAATTGAACAAGCGGTAGCCCTATTAAATTCTCTCCCGCTGCCGGTCACAGTGCCGTGCTTTGTGGAAAGCCTCGCCAGACCACTTGATATCAATGCGACTTACAGCACGGCCAGTGCGCAACCAGCGGTAGGTTCAGAGAGCCCACGAATTTTTATTTTTAAAGGGCCACTGATTATTAGTGTCGCCCCGAATGGTTCTGGTGCCAACTTTATCGAATTTGGTTTAATTAAATCTTATGGGCAAACATTAAAAGGCGAAGTTCACATGCCACTTTATAATACCATATCGCCGTCGACACCATATGATCGAATTGAAGGTGGCGGTACAACGAGCTGTACGGGTTGTCATTCTGGCGAAATACAAGATAAAAGTATTACTTTTGCTAAAGCATATCTTTCAAAAGCGCTGCGGCCATTTGCCAATTTTAAAGTCCATTCATCCGCTCTAAAAAATGAACGCAACCTTTGTGGCAATACAAAAAATTATCGTTGCGATATGCTTCGTGCTATTTATGATCATGGTACCGTTAACGATAAAGAATTTCCGAGTACTGTGCCTTAAGCTCAAACTTGAGTTTGAGCTGCCAGCTGATTTTCAAATAGCTTGTGAGCTTGATTTAATAAATCATCCACATCGTCTTTGGTTTTACCTTTTGTCTCGATGGGTGGGAGCGCCTCGACGGTGACAGTGCCGGCATTTGGTTTATTCAAATTTAATTTTCCGAAGTAAGCGCTGGCCACGATGGGTACAATGGGCACTTGTGCATCAATAGCTAAATGAAATGCTCCTTTTTTAAAGGGCAGTAGGCCTCGTCCTTCAGAGCGTGTTCCCTCCGGAAACAACCAAATAGACACCCCTCTTTTTTCAATGGCTTCTTGAGCTTCACCCATCGTGCTCATGGCTTTAGTAAAGTCTTTTCGCTCAACAAGAAGGTGGCCAGAGAGCCAAAAAACCCAACCAAATAATGGAATCCATCGTACAGCTTTTTTACCGATTACAACTGAATTTTGTGGGAAGACCGCCGCTAGAAAAATGATATCCAGAATATTTTGATGATTGGCAATGTAAACACAGGGCTGTGCTTGCGTTAAATTTTTCAAGTTTTTTTCAATAATTTTGATGCCGAGCCAGTGCCGACAGATTCGCGGGCCTATCTGGCAGAAAAGATGTGCATTTTTGGTATTGAAGGGGCGAAAAAGCGAGATTATAAAGACAAGTAGAAGTGTAGTAAGATACCAGGTTGAAACTAATGAGATGCGCATAAATTTAAGCATATTTCAGACACTATCTATCAAAAAAATTGATTTGTCATTGAGGCAAATCTGGTACAGGATGCCTTTTAAAATGAGCTTATTGCTTTCTAACCATTTACTGGGAGATTTGTTGTGATTGAGATATATGGTTCACCAAGATCAAGTGCCGGACGTTGCTATTGGATGCTTGAAGAACTGGGCGTCGCGTACAAGTCGATGCCACTTGATATGAGAGCAAAAGAGCATAAAAGCCCTGAGTTTTTAAAGCTGAACCCAAATGGTAAGGTGCCTTGCTTAAAAGAGGACGATTTTGTTATTTGGGAGTCAATGGCTATTAATAGCTATCTGGCAGATAAGCACCAGAGTCCTCTTATGGGCGAAAGCGCTGAAGAGCGTGGTCTCATTGCACAGTGGAGTTACTGGTCGCAACTTGAGCTGCAAAAACCGCTTATAGATATTTTTATCCAAAAGGTATTTGTGCCTGAAGAGCGTCGTGATATGGCGGTAATTGAAAAGGCGCAGAAGGCAGCCCCTCAACTTTTTTTAATACTTGATCAAGCGTTGGCTAATAATAAGTATATTGCGGGTGATCGATTCACTGTTGCTGATATCAATGTTGCGTCAGTGGTGGCGATCGCAGATGAAGTTAAAATGGATATTTCAAATTATAAAAATATTCAGGCGTGGCTCAGTTCTTGTAAAGATCGACCTGCTTACCAAAAATATGAAAGCTTAAAGAAATAACCCAGCACTGATATCCGATATTGGATATCAGATATCCGGATATTAGATGGACAATCCTAAGGTTAAATTGCGAAATACAAAAAGATATGGTCGAGGAGTGTTTGCCATCGCTCCTATCCGTAAAGGCGAAGTTATTGCAATTTTTGATGGGCCAATCTTAGACGATGATTTTGAGCCATGGACGAAA
>JAGRAK010000183.1 GCA_020434645.1 Bdellovibrionales bacterium
GTTCGCGTGTCGGGACTAACACCAAAATAAAATTAGTAGGCAGCCAGTCTTTAAAAATTGGCCGCTCTGGGTTTTCTACTTCGGCCTTTTCACGAGATCGAATAATACGATCAACAAGCGGGAGTACAAAGGCCGCCGTCTTACCCGTTCCGGTTTGTGCAAGTCCAGCGATATCATGACCTGATAATACATGTGGTATTGATGTTTCTTGGATGGGAGTACATTCGACGAACTGATTCGCTTCAACCCCGGCCATCGCCAGCGGGTGCAATCCTAAATCTGTAAATTTCACTTATTCCTTTCCAACCAAAATCCGTAACAATATTTAGCGGGCTTGATGCTAAAAGTCAAAAACCAAGACGCTCGTGAAGAAAGTGTAATAAAACCCTGGTGAACTCTTGCGGCTGGTCAGAGTGCACCCAATGCCCAGCTCCCTTAATTTCAACACCTGTTATATTCGAGTTGGCCTTTAAAACTTGCTCAAACTCCTCTTTCGGGAACTCCTCTGACGTCTCGCCTCGTATAAAAAGTGTTGGCATAGCCAAATCACGAATGGCCTCCCATCTTGAAGAAAAGTGTCCAGCCGTCAAACTGGTCAATATGGCGTCTTTAGCAAATCTCCAGTCTGCGGTGCCATCAGCTTGTGTTTCGATATTGGTATAAAAATATTGTCCTAAAATCTTGGCATTTTCGCGCCCGGCCAGCTTTTCGACAAAATCATGGGTAAGGTATTCTTTCGCCGCATTTTTATCCCGAAAGGGCACGGGCACCATATTCACAAGATCAATTGTCTTCTGCATGGCGACGGGATTGCCCTGCGGGCCGATATCTTCAACAATCAAAGCCGAAAGCATTTCGGGAAATTTATGTGCAAACTCGATTGCATTTCGACCGCCCATTGAGTGGCCGACGAGAATGACGCGGCTCCAACCCAACTCCTCTAATATCAATTTTAAATCGAGCGCATAGTCTTCAGGGGCGTATCCCGATTTTGGCTTAAAGCTTCGACCATGGCCGCGTTGGTCAAAAGTTAAAATTTGAAACCGACCTTGCAATAGGGAGGTGATCTTGCGCCAATTTGCCCCAGATCCCATAACCCCGTGTAGAAACACAAGCTTAGGCTGACCCTCTTGGCCGGCGAGTTCATATTTAAAGTTTTGCAAATAAGACTTCATAGAGTCATTATGCTTAGGTGAAACAATCATTGCAGACAACAGAAATCCTCAACCTTCGTCTAGCGGAACAAGACATTGATCCAGATGCACTTCATATCGTCAAAACGCTGCAACGACGAAATTATGTCACTTACCTAGTGGGCGGCTGTGTGCGCGATTTACTTCTGGATCGCCACCCCAAAGACTTTGATATAGCCACACTCGCCCGCCCAAAAGATGTACGCCAAGCCATTCACAATGCCTTTATTATAGGCAAAAGATTTCGTTTAGTTTTAGTCAAACGCGGTGATGCTCAATTTGAAGTGTCGACTTTTCGTAGAGACCCCAGCCCTGAAGACTTGGCAGCTGAAGATGCACCTCTCGGAGACAACCTCTTTGGCTCTCCAGAAGAAGACGCCCGCAGACGTGATTTCACCATCAACTGTCTTTTTTATGATCCTGTGAAACATATACTTATTGATCATGCCAATGGACTCCCCGATCTTAAAGAGGGAATTGTCAGAATGATTGGTGACCCCAATATCCGGCTATTAGAAGATCCCATTCGCATCATGCGCGGGATACGACTCGCACACATGATTCGCTTTCGCCTAGATCCTGATTTGCGAGAGGCCATTCAAACTCACGCCAGCAGTTTGGCCACAACAGCACTCCCTCGGCGTCGAGAAGAATTATTAAAATACTTACGCCTTGAGAACCCCGCGCTTCCCCTCCTGACATCACTTGACCTCGGCGTATTAGATTATATCTCGCCCACACTAACTGAAATATTACGAGACACTTCAAAGTCTGAAATGTTTTTAAAATATATGTTCAGCTATCATGATAAAAAACTAGAAACACCAGTTGAATTATTTGCTGGCCTTATTGTCTCTTACTATCTCAGCTATCATCACGGAGTGCTTTCAAGTGAGCTTCGATCTCACGACGTGCTCGAAGATAAAAAATTAATGGTGCTCATGCGCGACGAGCTCGGCATGTTTAAAAGTGAACAGATGTTAGTAGCCAAAGCCATGCACCTTATGACCCTATTTGCCCGGCGCAAAGAATTTGAGTCTAAGGGGGAGCGTCGGCGAGCGGCCATGGTGAGTAGCGAGGCTTTTTCATTAGCACTTAAGATTTCTGAACGCGAGCACTGGCTGTCGCCAAGTGACCTTGATTTCTGGCAAAAAGAGTATATTCGACTTCGCGACCCCTCCCGCTCGTCTAAACCCGGCTCGGGCAGAAAACGACGACGGCGGCCTAGAAAAAAACCCGTTGCGACTTGAGCATTGGGGTTTATAATGATAGTCCAGCATTGTTTGATACTCATATTAGGAGCAATACATGGGACTTAGTTTTTGGCATTTAATTATAATTCTTTTTATCGTTCTTTTGCTTTTCGGACCCAATCGCTTGCCTTCTCTAGCTAAATCTTTGGCTGAATCTATCAAGGGGTTCAAACAAGGTCTTAAAGACGACGAAATCGACGTCACCACTACAGCTCGCAAAGAACAAATTCGCGACGCTGAGACTGGTTCTGGCTCAAACACAAGCCAGTCACAAACTCAAAAAGAAACTAAAAAAGACAACGCTTAGAATTACTTCGGGCTACCGATTACGCCCTTTGCCCAAATCAGAATTTGCTCGGCACTTTCGACAGCGACGGTGATTTCTTTCTCGCTTAATTCAATATAGCCCTCTTCATATCTGCGTACCGTGGCGTACTGATTGAATTCTTTAAGATCAAAACCAAATGGAGGAGTCATCTTATCCGGAAAAAGTGCAACCAAAATACCTAGATCATGCACCATCGGAAATCCAATGCCCAGATGCACCAGCGCCGCTTTTAGATTTTTTTCTATGCTTTGTTGTGCGAGATAAACAATGTTTTCAGGGCGACCTTTAAATTTAGCATCCAGCAAAATTTTTGATGAATTATAATCCCCCTCAGCTATTCTTAATAGAACTGAGGCATATTCTTTTTTATATGTTCGCTTAGACTGATTGGTCACAAAATATCTTTTCCGTAATGTGCGGCCTCAAAACAAACTCCACCGATATCTTTGTTCAACTCATAATCATCATGAATTTTAAAAATCCAGTCTATTGCAATATCGACCTTGATTACATAAAAAATTTCATTTTTGACCAGCTCTAAATTATTTAAATTATCGAATGTCAGCAATATATCTAAATCAGAATCCGGGGTCATATTACCGCTGACAGCAGATCCAAATATTCGAGCCGAACGTATCAAAGCTTTACTCGGGATCGACTGCACAATCCCTTTTGCCTTAACGATAGGATCAAAACCTACTGGATTTTTAGAAAGTCTTAAAAGACCCATTTCAGACCTCTTTCAAGCTTAAATCTAACGCGAAAAGCGTCCTCATTCCATTATTTTATTAATTATATTGCCTTTAACAGCCTATTACTTCGCAAAGCTCTTTGCCGCCGTCACAATGGCATCAGCATCAAGACCATGCTTTTTGTAAAGCTCAATGGCATTGTACGCGCTCTGGCCGAACTCACCTTTTACACCAAGTGATTTCACTTTAAATGAAATACCCTCGGTCATTAGGCTATGAGTGAGCATCGCCCCCATACCGCCGATCAACTGATGATCTTCAACAGTTAATAAATTACCGCCCGTGTTTCGCAAACATGTACGAATAGTATTCACATCAGGTTTATTTATCACCGATGGATTCACAACACATACGCCCTGCTGATCTGCATCTAACACATAAGCCGCGTGCAGCGCCTGATGAAGAAGCGCGCCACTGGCTACAATCGTCACACCATTTGAATATTTATCGGTATTATCAAATACCACCTGGGCTTCACCGAGTTTATATTTATAATTATCACTCAAATAGGTTGGCGGAAAATTTTCACGACCTAAAAAGAATACTGAGTTGTGCGGAGTCTTACCTGCTGCTCTTGCTGCTGCAAAATCTTCTATCGCTTGCGACATTAAGGCTTCAGCCTCACTGCTCGAAGTCAGAGAGTACACGTCAGTTTCTGGTATTGAACTGAGCATTGAATAGTAACTCAGCGCTTGGTGAGACGCTCCATCTGCCGCGTCTTGAAAACCCACGTGAGAGAATACACAAATCATCGGCGCTTGCGAAAGTGCCGCCATGGTCAGCGGGAGCGCGCCCTTCGTGACACCAAATTGTGCGAAAGTATCAACAACAGGTATGTACCCTTG
>JAGRAK010000184.1 GCA_020434645.1 Bdellovibrionales bacterium
GCAGGCGAAATCTGTAGCGCTTCTGGGTAACATGGCCACAGTGATTCATGAACTCATCGCTAAAAATTTTAAACCAGATGTCTTAACTGATCAAACGTCGGCACATGATCCGCTGACAGGTTATATACCAGAGGGTTATTCAAATATTGAGGCCACTGAGCTTAGAAATAAAAGCAAAGACGAGTACTTAAAAAAATCTCGAGCGAGTATTGCAAAACATGTTCAAGGTTTGCTTAAAATGCAGAGCGCCGGGGCTGTTACTTTTGACTATGGCAATAATATTCGTGCTGTCGCTCGTGAAGAGGGGGTTGAGAAGGCCTTTAATATCCCGGGCTTTGTGCCGGAGTATGTGCGCGAACTTTTTTGTTTGGGTAGTGGCCCATTTCGTTGGGTGGCCTTGTCAGGTGACCCACAAGATATAAAGGTCACAGACGATGCTTTAAGAGAATTGTTCCCGCACAAAAAATCTTTACTCAATTGGCTCGACAATGCAGAAAAGAGAATCGCTTTTCAGGGTTTGCCAGCGAGAATTTGCTGGCTTGAATACGGTGAGCGTGCAAAGGCGGGTTTAAAATTTAATGAACTTGTGCGCACGGGTAAGGTAAAGGCTCCGATTGTGATTGGACGTGATCATTTAGACTGTGGTTCGGTTGCGTCACCCTACCGAGAAACTGAAGCTATGAAAGATGGCTCAGATGCTGTCGCAGACTGGCCAATACTCAACGCTCTGGTGAACACCGCCTGTGGTGCTTCGTGGGTGAGTTTTCATCACGGTGGTGGCGTAGGTATGGGTTATAGCTTGCATGCCGGCCAAGTGATTGTGGCCGACGGAACGGTTGAGGCGGACGCTCGTCTTGAGAGGGTTTTAACGGCAGACCCTGGAATGGGTTTATTTCGTCACATAGATGCAGGATATAATACGGCCATTCAAACGGCACGAGAGCGTGGGCTCAATTCGCCGTGGTTGTAAGAGCGTTATTTGCGTATTTGTTTTTTTCTGCGACTTTAGTATTTTCTCCAATATTATTGTTTGCCCAAGCCAATCAAGGCACACAAAATCAAGATGTGTTGTATCGTAAGCTACCCAAGTGGGAGGCTGGTTTATTTAGTGGTTATTTTTATTTACCCGATTATCCAGGAGCTGAAGAGTCTCAATCACGATTTCTAATTTTACCTTATGTTATTTATCGCGGTGAAATTATTCGTTCTGATCGAGGAGGCGGTCTACGTGGTCGCTTTTTTAATTCTGATGTTTTAGATTTTGATGTGAGTGTTGGCGCTGGGTTTAAAACTCACTCGGCAGATAATCAAGCCCGCGAAGGAATGCCTGATTTAGACTGGATGGGTGAGATCGGGCCGCGAGCACTTATACACTTACATAAAGGGTCAATGATCAAGATTGATCTCAGTTTGCCCATTCGCTATGTGTTCACCACCAATTTTAAAAGTATTGATTCGCAAGGTTACTTATTTCAGCCCGAGCTGAAGTTTCGTCACCGAGCCTTGTTTGACGATAAACTTTTTTTTAGTTTTGGTGGCGGGCCAGTTTGGGGGAGTGAAAGTTTAAATGATTATTTTTATGAAGTGTCACCCGCATTTGCTAAAGCTGATCGGCCTGCGTATGATGCCTCGTCTGGGTACATGGGGCTTCAGACATATATTGCAGTTGTGAGGCGAATGACTCAAGATGTAAATATATTTTTAGGCCTTTCTAAGAATTACTATAAAAATGCCGAAAATATTGAGAGCCCACTTTTTCGAAGTATTGAAACAGAAAGTTATTTTTTAGGATTGTCATGGGGCTTGTATACTTCGGGTGTCGGCTCAGTAGATTTAAACGAGGATTAGTATGCGAGTGTTTAAGGGAATTCAAGAACTCGTCACAATGTCGGGAGCCGCAAAAAAAGACGGCCGGCATATTGTCGAAGCCGATCTTCAAATTATACGTCATGCAGCAATTATTGAAGATCGGGGTGTAATTTGCTGGGTCGGGCCAGAAAGCAAATTAAAATCAGTTTTGAATAGTAATTTAGTTTCAAAAAATAAGTCTGTTATTAAAAATAAATCTAAAGCGAAAGTCGTAAATTTAAATGCAGAATGTGTTATCCCTGCATTTTTAGAGTGTCACACGCATCTTGTTTTTGCGGGTGATCGTAAACATGAATTTGAACTCCGCAACCAAGGTGCGACCTATAAACAAATAGCCGAGCAGGGTGGTGGGATTCAATTCACTGTTCGCCAAACTCGTAAGTGCAGTGAAGCCAACCTATTAAAAGAAGCTCAAAGGCGCTCAGACCGTTTTTTAAGTCAAGGGGTCACAACCCTTGAAGTGAAAAGCGGTTATGGTTTAACCGAACGCGATGAGATGAAAATACTGAAGGTCGCACAACACATTCAAAATATGAGAATTGTCGGCACATATTTGGGCCCGCATGCAATCCCTGAGGGGCGAACCCCACAAGATTATCTTGATGAAGTTTGTGAAAAAACTTTGCCAAAAATTAAGAAGCAAAAACTTGCCGAGCGCGTGGATATGTTTGTTGAGGGCGGCTACTATTCTCTTCAGCAGGCCAAGCAATATTATTCAAAAGCACAAAAACTGGGTTTTCGTTTAACGGGACATGTAGAGCAAATGTCGAGATTGGGCGGGGCAGAGTACTTGTCTTCGCTATCAGCTGATTCGATTGATCACCTTGTTGAGGTGAACCATGATGATATTCTAAAGATTGCAAAGTCAGATTCGACGGCCGTGCTGCTGCCAACTAGTGATCTGTATTTAAAAATGAATTACCCGCCGGCACGAGAGCTTCTCGACCGGGGAGCGAGAGTGGCCCTTGCCACAGATTTTAATCCCGGCACTTCACCAACTCAGGATTTGTCTTTAGTGGGTGTGCTTTCGCGTCTTGAAATGAAAATGACTCTCCCTGAAGTGCTTTCAGCGTATACTGTTGGGGCTGCTTGCGCCTTGAACCACCAGAAGGTTCTGGGCTCGGTTGAAGTGGGCAAAAAATGTGACTTTGCCGTTCTAGAGGGCTCGTGGCGTGACCTCTTTTATCAGGTCGGCCATCATCCAGTTGCGCAGACATATAAAGATGGTCAGCGTATATTTCTTAAAAAATCTTAAATTTAGGCAAATTTTTAGTTGCAAACGTTGCAATAACTTTTCTAGGCTATGTTTGAACTTAACTTTGTACGACACCGTGAGGGCGCAACATGAGACAACAGATCTCTTTTTTGACACAGTCACGATTTTATTCACCAGTATTTAACGCCGCTATTTTTGACGGCCCCATCCGAATATATTTTGCTCAATATCAAGAACCGGTTGCACTTAAAATTTATTTTGCGACCCAAGAGAAAATGAAAGATATGTTCGTAAAGGTTCGCGAGACATTTCGTCGTACCGGAATCAATATTTTTGTCATGCTTTACCCATCAATTGAGACTTTCAATATGTCTTTCGAACATTCAAATCTAAATTTTATTGAGGCTGGTGGCTCTCCGATTATAGTAGAACGGCTTGGCCAAGATTTTGTAGTTGGTGTGAAGGGGCCGGTTTCAGACGAAGATGTAGAAAATATTTATGCACGCGTAGAAGAAATTGCGCGTTCACTTACTGAGATGAACCCGCCTCCGGCTCTTCAGCGAGAAGTTGAAGGACTAGGCGTTTAAACTCTGAAAAAGTTTTATCTAAAGGCGTGTAGAACTCAGCCGCAATTCGCCCCGATTTATCAATGAGTACATGGTAAGGTATGACCTCAACGTTCATTTTTCGAGCGAGATCAGCCGGTTGTAAAGCGCTCTCGTTTTGAAATAAGGTCATAGCAGACGGGGTGAGATTCATTTGCATTTTTTTTGCATCAAGTTGATTTTTGCTGTCTTCGTCGAGATTTATTAGGATTGCCGAATAGTGGGATGGACTCAGCTCCTGAATCAAAGTTTCAATTTGTGGCATTTCTCGAGTGCAGGGCTCGCACCATGTCGTCCAAAAATTGAGATGTACGACTTGTCCGCGAAGATCGGTAAGTGATGCTGCTTTTTGTGCTCCATCTGCATTTGAAGCAGCAAAGCTAAAGTTTTCAGCAAATGTTCGTTTAGAAACAGGACGTAGGTCGAGAGCATTCGAGCGAAGTTTTGCTGTAGTAGTGTGCGGGTCTCGTTTAGAATGGAGTGTGAGAATGGCGAAAATGCCGGCAAGTAATGCGACTGCGATAATTTTCATTATCAAGAAAGCGCGCTTCGGAGATGAGTCGGTACTAGCTCGATTAGGCATGGGGCGAGTTTAGAGATTTGTGAAAGGTTTGTCTAGATGGGGTTTTTGTGAAAAGT
>JAGRAK010000185.1 GCA_020434645.1 Bdellovibrionales bacterium
AAATAGCGCCTAGCCACATGAATTAGACGATAATCAAAATAATATTTTAGCTCCGAAAGACCTCGCACGCGAACATGAAAATCTCGATGAAATTGAAACCTTTCTAATATGGAACACCTCTATTCAATTTTTGCCTACGAAAAATAATCGTGAAAAATCTAAAATAATTTTCTTAAAAAATGGTGAAATTGAAACCCTTGATATATCTCAGGCTGAGCATCAAATTCTATTGAGAAAAAATCGACTCAATTCACTTAGTAAACTTTTAATTGCACTCGAGGCTTCAGCAGCTTCACCCGACGAAGTTCAGCTATTATTCACAAAATGGACTGAAAATGAAATTTTATTTTTTCTTAAAAATGAACCAGGTTTTAGTCTAGCTCCATAGTGACTTAACGCATACCACTTAGACCAAAGCCACGACTGATGGCCTCGCCTGAAGTAAAGTCGAGTCGAGATTTCACCATTAACCATACAGAATGACACAGAATTTTTAAAAGTTGACCGATATGTTTTGTGGAGGACATCTATGTCTAAAACCGTAAAACGTCTTTGTGTCGCCGCTATGTTTTCAGCGTCAGGATTTGCTGCGACTTTCACCTGGTATAAGCTAACTGAAAATCACGGGTTAGATGATAGTAACGCAAAACCTATTGCTCGTCTTGTATCAACCGTAAATGATGTTCAAAAAAAGTCAGTGGCAAAAATTATTTGGCAAGCCGCCGTTGATAACGAAGTTTTGCGCGTTGGAGAAGCAATTCGAACCTCTGCAAACTCTGAGGCCCGAATAGAATTTTTAGGTTCAAATACAGCAATCGACTTAGAGCCCGATTCGGCCATTGTATTGCAAGAAAATGACGGCAAACTCTCACTCGACTTCTTAAAAGGTAACATCTTAGTTAAGTCTGATGCTACAAGCTCCGGCACCACAGGTCGTGATATCACGCTCAAGTCTGGCTCCAAAGAAATCGCGCTCGGCAAATCAGAAGTTACACTAGGCAAAAGCAAAACGGGTGACTTAAGCGTACAAGTTCTAACAGGAACTGTTGCCGGTCTTGAAGGCATGAACACGAATAAAATTAAAATCCTTAGCCCACTGCCTGGAGCGCCTGTTTATGTAAATCCAAAAGAAAATGATTTTGCTCAAATTAGCTGGCAACCTTTGCCTGCTGGTTACCAGGTTTTTGCTGAAGCTGGCACGAGTCGAGACAGCCTTCGCCCTGTGCCTGGCGCACTGTCTAGTGGTGAAAAAGGCAGCATGAAAGCCAATCTCAGTGTTGGCAAAGGCTTTTACCGTTTAGTTGCTCGCTCTGAAGACCCGAATTTACCTGAACTTACCTCCGCTGTACTCAGAACACAAGTTATCGCTAAAATTGCGCCCACTCCCCTTTCACCTGAAAAAGAAGCACTGGTCACCGTCAACAAGTACGAACCCAGTATTGAATTATTATGGAGCAACCCCGCTGGCTTTGAAAAAGTCATATTAGAGATTGCAACATCAGCAGATCTTAAACAAAAAGTAAAAACAGAATATTTAACAGATTCGACTAAATTTATTTTTACTCCTGAAAAAGGCGCAGACTACTATTGGCGCGTATCTGGAGTTTTAGATGGCAGAACAGAAGTCGTCTCAAGCTCTGTTCAGAAATTTAATTTAAAATTGCTAAATGAACTATTACCTCCAGTTCTCGAAACTCCAAAAGATAATGATAAAATACCATTTGATATGGTTAAACAAAAAGGCCTAGTCATGAGCTGGAAGAGCTCTACTGGCGCCACAACATATAAAGTCTTGGTCGAAAAAATAATTTCAGAAAATGGCCGTACACCAGCCTCGAGTGAAAAAGTTTTCGAAGATCAAGGTCAACAGTTGCAAGCCCAAATAAAAGATTTAAAACCAGGCACATACACCTGGACAGTTTCGTCAATTGGTAGCAACCAAGAGGTTTCAAAACCTGCCGAAAAAAGAACATTTTCAGTTCAAACTTTACCCGTTCTAAATTGGGCTGACGGCAAAACTCAAGATAACTACTACTATATAACTCTCAAACCGAGCGTAGAGCTCAAGTGGGAGAAAGGCGACGCCAAAGCCACCAGTTGGAATTTACGTCTATATAGTGGCAACTCTGACATAAATCCTATTACAAAAAAAATAACAACTACTGGGGCGGAGATTGCTCTACCTGAAGAGGGTCAATATCGTGCTGAAGTTGAAGCCATTGATGATCGAGGCGTGGTCATTGCAAGATCGCAAAGGCGCGATATAAAAGTATCAGCAGCACCACTGCTGCCCGCTCCTAAATTTGCCACAAGCGTTCCAAGTGAAATTGAAGCCACACGCGGCGGGAAAGCTTCTTTGCAATGGACGCAAGTTCCCGGCGCCAATAAATACATGATCTCTATTAAAAATAAAAATGGCGAAATTGCCAAAGAATATAGTATGGCCAGCGAAGAAGCCGCACTGAACGACTTGATGCCAGGCGAGTACAATCTTTCTTTACGCTCTGTTGATGAACATGGTCGAATTGGCCCTGAGGGTGAGACTCGAAAATTAAAAGTTCCAGCTGAGTCAAATCTTCGCGCTCCTAAATTAAAAGGAGTGAAAATTAAATAGTGCTTAATAAACTCTCACTTCTTTTCATTTTAATTACTTTTTCTCTCACTGCATTTTCTGCTGAGGAGAAAAAGTACAGCTTAAAACGCCAAATCAATTTAGAACTTGAAGAAGTTGAAGGTGCATCTTCTTACGAAATTGAACTTCAATCTAAAAACTTAAAAAAACCTCAAACATTTAAAATGACAACTCCAGCCTGGAAGGCCGCCATTCGCCCCGCTGAGTATCAACTGCGCATGCGTTCTTATGATTCTCGAGGCGTACCCGGCCCTTGGAGTGAATCTATACCATTTCTAGTTAAGTTACCGGGGCCTGATCTTCACTCTCCACAGATGAATGCTCAAATAAAAACTGATGAAGAAAAAACTTATAAAGTTACGCTTAAGTGGCAAGAGGTGCCGGGCACTAAAAAGTACCGCGTTGATATCATCTCAACAGTCAGTGGCAATAAAACAAGTGAGACATTCTCTGATAATTCTGGTGAAGTAAAGCTGTCTGTTGCAGATCAATACACCTGGACCGTTACACCCATTTCGAAATCAAATGAAGAGGGCGAGGCACAAGACACGCCTGGTGCATTTAGTCTCATTGGTAAAAAAATTGAGACGCCTAAAATAAATAAGCCTGAAGATATTTGGCCTGAAAAAATAACATGGGACAAATCAGAATATGCCGACTCCTATACTTTTTCTCTGCAAAGACAAAATGAAAAAGGCAGCTGGGAGCGCGTCGAGGCTCAACAAAAATTCACTTCAAATGAAGTTCGAATACTAGAGACTTACCCCGGCGGAAAATATAAATTCGTAGTTAAAGCTGAAGGTCAGTTGCGCGAAGATTCTGGCGTCGCTAAAATTGAATTTGATGTTTTTGTGGGTGATCGCTCACCCGCTGCGGTTGAAGAATCAAAACTTCGCTATTCATTAGAAAAACCCACTGATTGGTATTTTATTGCAAGCTACTTGGTCACAATGGTGAATTACACAGGTACGCATGGCTCTGATGGCAATCGTTCTATCTTCTACAATGCTCCTGGTGGCACTGGTCGTCTTGGGCTTGGCTACACCGACCCCAATACAAGTCGTGGTTATCTTGGTATTTTAGATCTCACCGGCGTTACGCTCGCGGGACAAAATGTGACTTGGGCTTCAGCTGAGGGTCACTACATTTGGCGCAAAACATGGGGTCGAAATTTATTTCGCCCAAGTGCCGGAATTTTCTATAAAGAACTTGTTGAAACCACAGATACTGGTGGAGACAAAAACTTCTCTCACGAAAAAATCACATACATGGGCCCACATGTTGGCTTTGATTTTTGGCGACCTCTGACCTACCGCTTAGGCTGGCAAATCAACGCAAGGGTTTATTACGGCTTACTGGGAATGAGTTCTCCGAATGGCAAAAAACCTGAGGCTCAACTCTCTTATCAGATGGGTATTATGGGCAGTTACCGAATACAGCAAAACATAATGGGCTTTATGGGTTGGGCGCATCGCTTTGACCACGCCTCTTATGAAGCCAACTCATCACTAGTGCCTGGATCTGGCGCTAAGCAAGACGCACAAGTAGCAGGCGATTTCTTCAACCTGCTACTGGAGTGGGGATTTTAAGAGGGTTAAGTTCTAAGTGATAATAATTAGTTTACTGATCTAAAGTGCATCTAACACATTATCAACAGCATTCAAGAGTTCTTGCTTTTGCTCAGG
>JAGRAK010000186.1 GCA_020434645.1 Bdellovibrionales bacterium
TGGGCATTGCAAAGATTTGAACACGACTATATTTAGTCGTAATCAAAAAATTGATTTAGATCCAAGCCGGCTCTATCAGGTGCATTATCTATTCGCCGCCAAAGGGGAGGAGCTTTCGAGTCGCTGGGGGCATGCCATGTTGAGGTTGGTCTTCTGTGCGCCAGAAAGAATGCAAGTTGACGAAAAATGCCTAAATGATGTCAGTCATCATTATGTTATCAGCTTTCGTGCTGATATTGACGACTTTGAACTTGATAATATTAAGGGGTTGACGGGCAAATACCCATCGCAAATGTTTGTTTTGAATTTAGACGAGGTCGTAAAAGAGTACACGCAAATAGAGTTGCGAGATTTGAAGAGTCTTCCCCTGCGACTGAATGAAAAAGAAAAAGAGCAGTTCATTAATAAGGTTTTAGAAACTTACTGGAGTTATCGTGGCCGATACTATTTTCTTTCAAATAATTGTGCCGATGAAACATTCTCACTCTTAGCGGGTATTTTAGGTGATAAATATCAATTTGCCATGCAAAAATTCGCGTTTCAAGACGCAACATTGGTTATGCCGGGTGAGCTCTACTCCTTTTATCTAGAAACTGGCTTAGCTGAACCGCCATCGTCTAACATCGCGGAGCAGGTGTCTAAAGGGCATTTGTTTGAGTCAGCACAAAAGAAAGTGAAACTGGCATATAGTGTTATTTCTTCTGACAGATCAGCGTCGACATTGAAGAAGTATCTAAATGAATCACAGGCATCAGAACGTAAAGTTAATTTCGAACTGATGGTGAGCGACTCTCCACAAAATCAAACAAAGCTGGCTTCAGCTTACTATGTTCTTGAGAGCTATTTTTTAATTCGTAAACAATCTCAAATGCGAAAGAATTTGGCGCAAAAAATATATGAGAAAGATCCTGAGATATTAAATCTATACGCAGAAGCCAAAATCCAGTTTAGTGACACTATAGAAAATGAAATTCTGAATCTAGAGTATGACGGCTATGGTGTTCCGTTAGCAAGAGATCAGGAGCGTTTTACCAGACAAAATCAAAAATCCAATTTTAGCGAAGATGAGTTTCTAAGCCAGATTGAGAGTGTACTTCCTGGTGATATGGCTGAAGTGAACGCCATTCGTGAAAATTTAAAACTTTTTATAAAGAAAACAATAAAAACAAAACAACATAATCCATAAGGGGGATATATGAAAAAAATGTTAGTGATTGCAGGTCTTATGCTTCTTGGAGCGCAAGCTTTTGCTATCGGTATTACTCAGACCGCAATAGCCATAACAGTGCTGCCAACAGCAACGATTACGGCCAGTATTTCTGGAGTTAATAAAGAAGTGCTTTATAACGACGGGGTTGAGTACGTTATGCAATCTGAAATAGATGCCGCGGCAGCACAGCCGTCTTTGGCGCTCAGAGAACAGTTAGACCTGTATGCCGCTCGAAATGGCGTGATGCAGTTTGATTATCTTTCGCTCACAAATTCTCTTCTTGAGATGGAACTTGCCAACGAAGAGAAATAGTTTCAGTTAATTTTATTTTTAATATGGGCAGGTCAATGGACTTGCCCATATTTTTTAAAAGGGTTTACTGCCAGCTAAATATGCGGCAAATCCGCCGAGAAATAGAGTGATGAACCATATTGATTTAGCCCAAGATTTTTTTCGCATGAGCACACTCACCATAACAGCAAAAACTGTCCAGATCGCGAGTTTGGCAAAAACCCATGTCGGGAATATCCCCTGTACTATGCCAAGACGAGCAAGTAAGCCGAAGCCACCCAGCAAGGCGAGGAATAAACCAATCCCGTGAGTCATAGCTATAGGTTTTCGCCAAGAGTAATCTTTACCGCCGCCATTGATGACGTGCAAAGTGACGCCGCCGAGGGCTAAATAGACCATCAGCACACCTGTTAAATGAATCACCTTATAAACAGCATATGACACCATATAGACCTCCTGTGATAGATTTGTTTTACCCTAACACAGGTTGAAAACGAGATCTATTTATTCTCATATCGGGGGAGTTGACCAAATACGACGGCCGCTTTTTGAGTCATGACTTGTAGATCGCTTTGAGCTTGATTGCTTGCTAGGGATTCTTTTTTGAAATTTGTTCCACCAACTCGCGTAGGCTTTGCTGGTGGTTCAGTGAAAGTTGTTTTGTGCGTGGGTGTGCCTAATTTTTTAATTATCTCTATAGTGTAAGTCGTATCGGTATCTTGATTAAAATCCACATAGTTTTGAGGCGTACCGCTAATGGTTTTCTTTGCATCAAATGAAATAGCGAGGCTCCCTTTACCGGCTCCTGCGCCTACTCCAACGCTTGAGGCTGGAGAGTTGGCTGTTTGATGAAATATTGTGGCCACTTCAACTCGCCCGTTATAAGTCCACGAATTTTCTCCTGACTGAAAGTAAATATTTGTTTTGCCAGAACCCGTAAGAGAGTCGGCGTTATGTATGGTGCTTTTTATGGCATTGACTTTTATTTCACCAGAGATCCTGCAACTCCCATTTTGAAAAAGTGCTTGTGAGAAATGCCCTATGCCTGATTCTGCAAATATTCCGGTTTGGTTTTTCCCATTACGAGGAATATTTATAAAATCATAATCAGCTGTATATTTATGAAAGGTTTTCTGTTGACCAGTGGCAAATAGCCATCCTCGTACATCATCTCGATTGAGTTCGGTAACGCCGCCTCCAGCTTCATAGAAAACGACATGCCCTTTGTTTCTATTGTCGACCAAATATCTTAAAATATTTTCTTCAGTAAAAAATTGATAGGCCTTGGTGCGTCCTTGTTTATTTTTATTAAAACTTGAGGCTTGTTGGGTGTACAGATTCGTTTCAAATGCGCCTTGCTGATAGTAGCCATTTGTGTCAGTGCCAATCTGTATTTTAGTTCCGTGAGTGTTGCCGAAATCATTGCCTGAGTCGGTACCAGTAATCAATTGCCATAATCCAAAACCCGCATTGTCATTGGGCATTGAGATAATTAAATCCCAACGGCCATCTTGTGAGCGTTCAAAAACATCACCGGGGATTATCTCTTTTAACTCTGGTGGTATGTCTTGAGCTCGATCATATGTTATTTTAACGAGTTTTGTGGGGGCACTCGTCGCCTTGCTGGCGCACTCGAGTGCAGAATCGACATTACTTGGTGACAGGGGGCTCATCACCAGAAGCTCACTTGAGCAGCTACTGGGTTGGTTGCCCCAAATATTTTCAGTTAGGCGTGTCGCCGTCACTTTATCTAGGTCGCTGGCGTGGGTTGTGCCGAAGATCATCGTGAAAATGAGGCCTGTATAGAGCTGAAATCTCATGCACGTTTATCGGTATTTCGTGTACCAAAATATAGCGCCTCGACGAAAGGCCATTATGCCTAATTATTAAGCAACTTCATGGCGCAGGCGCTAACTCCATGTATTTTTATTTGTAAGGCTCGTAGCCACGCGTTAGAAGCAGTTCGTGAACTTCAGCGGGAAAATATCAAATTCAGTCATTACCTTCTTACAGGCTCAGGGCGCTGATCTGGCGGAGTTTTATGAGGGCACTGATTTGCCTACAGAATTTCTTAAAGATCCGACGAGTTGGCTCGACGCTCGTAAAATGGAGAATCTTTTACAGTTTACTGAAACGTGGTGCATTCAGCACTTAAATATTGAAAGACCAATTGAAAAAATCGGGAATTCGGCACGAGATTTAAAATCATGGGGAGTGCTCGACAGCGTGCTGCGTATGATTGAAAAGCCAAATGATATTTTTCTTCAACCGCAAAGATTTATTTCTTATTTTATTTCACCTGCGCCGCCGATGGCGAATATCAAACGTGATTTAAATGCCGTTTCTTTTAGTATCCCGATCTCGTTTGAAGAGTACCCTTATGTCGCCACTTATTTGCGATCTGCAATTGAGTCTGTCCCTGTGTTTATGGGGCTACAAATGGCAGAGGCCTCATGGCAACAGAATACAATTTCTATTGGCTGGAATCAGTCGCAATCACTACTTGATGATTCTACTCTGCAACGCCGACATATGGCTCCAGAGGTGATGCAATCATTGGTGGCGACACTAGAAAAAACAGAGCAAGCACTTCTAAAGAAAACTCTCGAACTTGAAACTATTAAAGATGAGAATGCAATGGCGGCTCAATCGCAAGTGCCACAGATGCAAAGTTTGATTGATTTTCAGAAACAATATAAAAACTTTCACCAGCAAGTTTTAAAATTACAAGACTACTTCACGCGTTCTCAGCAGCTGATTACTCTTCTGGTTGGGCAAGATCGAAGCTGGAATCACTAAAATGAAAATAGAAG
>JAGRAK010000187.1 GCA_020434645.1 Bdellovibrionales bacterium
ATACTTTAAACAGTGTTTTATTATTTTATTTTCTTCTCGGTTTTGGTTTTGGGCCGCTTATAGCCGCATTTGGTGCGCTTTTATATGGAGTTCACCCGCTGCAAGTAGAAGTTGTCGCTTGGATATCTGCACAAAAAGACTTGCTCTCGAGCTTTTGGATACTTGTGACCCTTAATTATTTTCAAAGAGTGTTTTTGCCAGAGGACTCGCTGAATTTTAAAAAATATCTTACATTATCTGGTTTTGTTTTAATGGCGATACTTTCAAAATCGACAGCTGTCATTTTAGCCCCCGTAATTTTTTTCTGGTGGGCTTTTATAAAAAAACGAGATTGGTTCACAAGCGCTATTCAGCTTTTCTTTCCGTTATTGTTTTCAATTATTTTTGCAATTGTGACAGCGGGGCAGCAACCCGCATCGGCACTGCCATTTAAAGCCAATATATTCGAGCGTCTTTGGGTGTCGCTTGATACCATTACATTTTATTTAATAAAGCTTTTTTGGCCAATCAATTTGACGGTGGAGTACGGTCGCAACCCACCGTATTTTTTGTCTTCTCCTGATCGCTACTGGACATGGATACCGGCAGTTTGCCTAATATTTATTTGCATTCACCATTGGCGTAGATTTCGAGATGAAGTGAAGCTGGGTTTGGCGATAATCGGAGCGGGGTTACTGCCCGTTCTCGGTATAAAAAGTTTTGTATATCAAAATGTTTCGACAGTGTCAGATCGTTACATGAGTGTTCCACTTATCGGAGTCACACTGGTATTTTGTGTCGCCGTAAATTATATACTGAATTTGAGAGCCCATAAAATAGTCGCCACATATGCAGCTTGCGCACTTATCGTAACGGCCTGTGCTTTAACAAGCTTTAATATTACACCGCACTGGCGAAATGTTGACTCGCTTTGGGCACGTGTCATTCAAGTCAATCCGCGAAGTTGGTTTGCTTATAACAATTGGGCGGCTCATTTTGAATTAAAGGGGGAGCGCCTAAAAGCGATTGAGTATTATGAAAAGTCACTCGGTCTTCGGCCTGACTCTATGGTGTATACTCGTGTTGGCATTCTATATTATGACGAAAATCAGCTAGGAAAAGCGCACAATGCCTTTAAAGAAGCTGTGCGCTTAGATCCGATGAATGCCATCGCCCGTCAAAATTTAAATGTGCAATAATCACCAGATTAGAATGTAAGTAGTCACCCTGGTGGGCGACGGCTTACATTATTGACACTTACTTCCGCCGCAATCCATGCACACAAAGCAACCCTCTTGGAGTTTCAGATTTGAACTTGAACAATCCTGACATTTAAAAGAAGTGACTTGTGTCATGTAATTTTTAAGTGTTCGCGCAATAGCCTTGGCAAAAGAGGTGATAGCCCCCTCGCTTTTAATCAACTGAGAAATAATAAACTCAATATCGGCTCCGTGGCGTAATGCTGTTGAAATCATGCGAGTCAAAGCCTCTTGTTCGTTCGATTCAAAGAATGTTCGAATATCAGCTAAAACCCATCCGTCTTCAGTTTCTAAATTGTAGACGCCTGATTTGGCCTTAACAAGTCGGCCTGACTTCAACTTAAGAGGCAAATGAAGACGATTTTTTCTCATCGCAAAGACTTCATATGGATCTTTGCCGAGTAGGCCAACAAGCACAACCCAGTCTTCGCCATTGGTTTTTAAATGATGAATTTGACATTCAAGAGAGTCCGGTCGGCGAGTGGCTTTAGTTCTGGGTATACCTAAAACCTCTTCGCTTTTTGTTTTTTCAGCTGAAAGGACGGCAAGCATTGTGCCTTCGCGATACGATGTGCAACCTTTAATTGTTCCGGTTTTATAAACTTCAGTATAAAGACGCTTAAAATCTTCATATGGGTAATCCGCCGGTATATTTACGGTTTTAGACATGGCCGAATCAATGTATTTTGAAAATACACCCATAGTTTTGACATGATCATCAATGTTGAGACCAAACGCAGTGGTCGCCCAGTCAGCATCAGGATCCCAAGTTTTATTGTTTTGATGATATCTAACGGCATAGTCGCGAATGTGCGACTCTTTTAAGAGTCCGCGGTTGGCGTCAAACTTCCAAGTTTCATTCTTAAATTTGACAGTGAGAAGATTTTCTCCTCCCTCAGTCGTCCACTCCCATTTTGGAGTGGGGGCATCTTGCTTAAATGTCTTTTGCGCCCAATTGATTTCTTTTGGAACACATAAACCTTCAGGCGGGTAAGGCTGAATCGAGGTGCGAATGTAGTCAGCCATAAATAAAGGCTCAAGACCACCAGATACATTATTTGCAAATACAGAGCTATTGCCTGTGGGCTGAATAGAGAGAAGGTGGCTATTTCGCAGACCATTTTCTTCAATAAGCTGAAGCGTGTCTTTGTCTAAATTTTTGATAAACTGACCTGCTAAATATTTTTCTTTATCGTATTGCGGAAACGCCCCTTTTTCTTTGGCAATCAGTGCCGAAGTTTTATAGGCCTCATTCATTATAAATTTAGAAAGAGCTTCAGTTAGCGCCAAAGCCTTATTTGAGCCATAGCGTACTTTAAGCATCATGAGTGCTGAGCCATAACCGAGAATTCCGAGACCAATTCGGCGTTTATCTTGAAGGCTTTCTTTTTGCTCTGGTAACGGGACAAGAGTTTTATCATTCACATTATCCATAAAGCGAACAGCAGAGCGAATTGTTTCTTGAAGTTTTGGGTAGTCCCAATTTTGCTTTTTAGTATCTACAAATTGAGTGAGGTTCAGTGAGCCCAGCAAACAGCATCCGCCGACTGGCAATACTTGCTCGCCGCAAGGATTGGTCGCATTGATGTGCTCAGTGTAATAGAGATTATTTAACTTATTGATGGTGTCGACAAAAAGTATACCGGGCTCATTGCGATTGTAAGTTGAGGTCATAATGAGATCCCAAAGTTCATTGGCATTCTCATATGTTTTATATATTTTAACGGGCAGATTCTTAGCCTTCCAGTTGGCTAGATTACCATCCCAATATTTCTTATAATCTTGTTTTGCAATTTCATAGTCTGGGAACTCAAGATTCCAGGGCTGATTGTTTTGTACCGCGGCCATAAAAGCATCAGAAACAAGTACTGACATATTGAATTTTGTTAGACGGCCTGGAGTTTGTTTGGCGGTAATAAATTCGGCAATATCAGGGTGATATACAGACATCGTCACCATCTGAGCGCCTTTGCGGATTTTTTTCTTCCCCTTTTCAGTGGTCTTTTTAAAGCCACTGCCCGATGTAATAACAGCGCTTTGGGTGTCCCACATTTCAAGTAATTTAACAGCTCCAGGGGAGTCTCCGCCAATGCCGTCTACATAAGCTCCGCGGGGGCGCATAACATCGGCACAAAATCCGTAGCCGCCTTCTGATTTTAAAATCAGCGCCTGACGACGGAGCTCATCCATAATGCTCTCCATAGAGTCTTGATTTTCGCCACGAAAGCCAGAGACAAAGCAGTTAATATAGGTCGTACCTTTTAAGCCTGTTCCGGCATTGGATGTGATTCGGCCGCCGGGTACAAATTTAAAGTCTTCAAGTATATCTAAGAATTTATTTGTCCAATATTTTTGGAGTTCGGGCTTTTCGACGCTGGCCAGATCTTTTGCCATGGCAAAATGGCGGTCATTGATGTCATTTTCGCCGGTAAATTTATAGGTCAGATCAAAAATCTCTTTTGAAAAATCATCATTAAATTGCGTGTTTCGCTTAGCCAGAGCTGGTTCTACGGCTTTAGTATTTTTTGAAGATGTGTCCGCTTTGTGTATTTCAAGATCCATGAGTTCTCCCTAAAAATGGTGTCTGGCGATGATTGTTCCAGGCACTTTTTCCTCAAATGTTGCTTATGCACATTCAAGCACCGATTGTTTTGGTTTTCAAAAAAAAGGTGTAAAAAAAATGTGCCGGGCGCTTTTTCTCATGCGTTTGCGTCAAAAGCCAAATGGAACGCCGAGTAGAAGATGCCACCCGTTATACCAAACATGATCTGTGCCATATGAGGCGGGAAGACTCATACCGTCGTACTCAAGGTTTATATCAAAACCGATATGTTTGCCGGTAAAAGAAAAGAACATGCCGGCCAGCGCGCCATAACCTGTGAAATTGCGGCTATCTGTGGCCACAATAGGCCCGTTTTCGACATTTTTGAAATTTGATTCGACTTTGCCCGATAGATATTTGGGGCCAGCGTAAACTCCAAACCAATCCTTAAAACAAAAAAAAAAAATATGAGCAAGATCGAGTCCGCTGGCCTTTAAATCGGCGTAGGGGTAAAGATTGCCGTCTTCATTTATG
>JAGRAK010000188.1 GCA_020434645.1 Bdellovibrionales bacterium
TTATATTGGCTATTTTTATTTTCATTGGCGGTCTTTTTTTAGAGGGTGAGCGTGGCGCAAATGAGCAAAGCTCAGTTATGCCAACGGCAGAAATGCATGAATTGGGTTCTACACAAGCTCATAATAAAAAAATGCAACAACGCAAAATTTTAAAACGACTAGACTATGATTTGAAAGATAGTGCTATTCGAGATGAATTGAAGCGATTTGCGACAGAGGCTGAAAATGAGGCATCATCGTCAGTAGATGAAAATGCAGCGTTAGAAAACAGCTCTCACCTAGAAAATATAAATCCGTTGGTATTTGATCAAGAGAATGCTGGTCAGCGTGTACTTCGTGACACAGAAGACGCGCGAGTGGGGCGTGGGCGGCCGTTGACGCCGGAGCAAAGGATTGCCGCGAAAATAGAACGCGATTTATGGAGTCAAGATTATGAGACTCGCCAACGAGCAGAATTTGTTAAGCAATTTTTAGAAAATGCGAGAAAGAATGGCGTCGACATCAGGTTGAATGACAATCTCGATGTTACTGGTATAGACCGTTTTGAGGTTGAAGCTCCTATACGCTTTCCGCAATCAGATAGTTCAGGTGCTCGGGGCGGCAATAAATAGATCATTTGTGATCTTATAAACACGCCGATCGGCATAGCTCCAATATCCACGATTTGTCACAATTATATGATCGAGCAAGGGTATACATAAGAGTTGACCAGCTTTTACGATTTGCCTAGTAACACGCTGATCTTCAAGGGATGGGTGTGGGTCTTGCGATGGATGATTGTGTGAAACAATAATTGATGAAGCGTTTTGCATGCACGCAAATCGAAAAATATCACGAGGATGAACGGGGCAATTGTCGACAGTTCCACGAAAAAGACAGGTGCTGCGAATCACAGATTTGTCAGAGCGAAGGGTTGTAACCCAGAATTCTTCAACATCTGAAGTCAAGAGTTTGTGTAGATAATTATAGGCCTCTCGGCTCGATGCGACTTTCATGCATGGGTGTCTATGCAAAGCCAAGACCAAGGCGAACCGCAATTATTTCGAATTGAAGTGTCACTGTGCAGAACCCGGACGTCCGATGCGTTGACACCCGGACGCCGAATCGTCAGGATAGTTATCTTACCATGGAGGAATTGAATGAATAACGTTATACGAATTTTGTTAGTCGCATTTATTGGAAGCATGATTTCAGCATGTGGACCACGTGCTTTTGTAAAAGGCGGATATGACGAAGATGTAAACTCCGAAAACTTAATGAATGATAGATGGTCAGAAACAGATATGCAAAAAGTAGTAAAAGATCTGGTGGCCAGTGCTATAAAGAATGATGCTATCGCCAATGCTAAGCGCCCGCCGATTCTGATGGTGACTAAGTTACAAAACAAAACAAGCGAACATATCGACACACAAAGTATTACAGATATGATCACTGTGGATTTATCTTCTAGCGGAAAAGTTCAATTTGTAGATAAAGCCGCTCGAGATGATATTTCTGAAGAATATGATTATCAAGATTCAGGTATGGTCTCACGTGAGACAAAAAAAGGTAAGGGTAAGCAGGTTGGTGCAGATCTGATTATGAATGGCCGAATCGACTCAATCGTTCAAGAAGTCGGTAAGAACAAATCTATTTATTATAAAATCACTCTTAACATGACAAACTTGAGCACGGGTTTAATTGTTTGGACTGATCAAAAGCAAATTCGTAAACTTTATAAAAAACAATCAGTTGGACTATAAGCACTTATTTATAATCGTAATATTTTTAGCTGGGTGCGCGACTTATCAAGGTAAAGTTGAAAAAGCGCGCCAGCTGTTAGGCCAACATCAATCTGATCAGGCCCTGGGCATTCTTGAACCTCTAGCCAAAACAAAAAATGACGATCAGTTAGTTTATTTATTTGATTATGCGACTGCGTTGCAAGCGTCGGGTCGTTATAAAGAAAGTAATACCTATTTTTTAGAAGCCGACAGACTTTCTGACTTAAAAAACTATTTGAGTGTTACACGTTTTGGCGGTTCTTTACTTTTGAGTGAAGAGTTTACGCAATATAAAGGTGAAGATTATGAGCGTTTGCTGATTAATGTAATGGCTTCTTTAAACTATCTTATGCTGAACGACCGTGAGAGTGCGCTTGTTGAAATACGTCGATTGAATGAGAAGCTTGAGTACTATCGTATAGAGCAAAAAAAGCAGTATGAGCAAAATACAGCAGCCTTATATATTAGCGCGCTTTTGTGGGAGGCTGAAAAAAATTGGGATTCAGCTTACATTGACTACGAGAGAGCTTATAAGCGTGATCCAAATATAGGTTATATTCGCGAAGATTTAGTTCGTGCGGCTCGTAAAGCGGGGCGAAATGAAAAGGCAAATGAGTGGAGTAAAAAATTCGGAATCAAACAGCGCCCCGAGTGGTCAGATAAAAATATGGGTGAACTTGTATTGATCTATCAACAGGGGTGGGGCCCGCGCAAGGCGGAGCGGCCACGTGTTGTCACAAGTGTAGGACTTGTGTCTCCGGGGTTCCCAATGTTGCAGCCAGTTCGTACTAATACGCGTCGTGCTCGTATTGAGATTGTTGAGGCACAAAAGGGTAATATCCCAGCGGGATCTCCTGTGCTTTATGCTGAGGACACCCAATTTATTTATAGTGTGCAGGAGACTTCAATTAAAACTTTAGAGGATGCATACGGCCCACTCATCGCAAAGCGAATTGCAGCATTCGTTGCAAAAGAAGCGGCGGCAAATGCTGTTGGCAATAAAAACGAAACGCTGGGCGCTATTATGAAAATTGCTATGCATGTTGCGGATAGAGCAGATCTGCGGCAATGGTCGACTCTGCCAGAGACATTTCAGGTAGCAAAAATTTACATGAGACCAGGCAAGTACAGCGTTAATGTTCGCGGGCTTTTTGATACGGGGCAATATTCTGGTGAAGATATGCAGACTCGTGAGATTGAGATTCAAGCCAATCAAAAGACTTTCATTAATTGGCGATCATTTAGATAGTTGCCAGCATAAGAAAATAAAAAACCCAAGTTTCTCAACTTGGGTTTTTCAATTCAGCTTAAATTTTAATCTCATTATCCAAATCTGAATAATGAGTGGTCTTTAGTTATTTAGGCTACGATTAGAGTTTGGCAAATCAGGCGTTACTTCTACGTTATTATTGCCAGTTTGTGTTGCAGTGCTAGCCACTTTTGATGCAGCTGCTGCTGAAACAACGCGCTCATCTAAAGTTTGCTTAAGATCATCATATGAAGGCTTAGAAGACTTAAGTGATGCCTCAACTGCAGCAGCATGTGCTTGTGCAGCTTGCTTTTCAGCGTAATCAGCTGGAAAGGCACCGAGCTTCGCTAAATAATTTGAAATGCTTCCGTTGCCATACTGAATGATTTCGCGAAGCGTGAAAAGTGGTGCAAATTGAGCCACCTTCTTTTCAGATTCAAAAATAATCTGAGTGAGTGTCGCAGCAGTTATGTCATTTTTACTTTTGTTATCGATAACCATAACGTCTTCGCTGGCACGAATCATTTTTGCAATATCATCCAGTGTCACATAGCAGCTTTGCTGAGTGTCATAGAGTTTTCGGTTCTGATATCTTTTAATAATTTTTGTTCTCATATTTGCTTTACCTGCCATTGTGTTTTCTGTGTTCACCAGACAGCCTCCCTCTGGGTTTTTTTACGATCGGGTGCAACATATTCGTTGGTGTCACGGCCTGTCAAGCCCGGTGCGCCTCGTTTTCCAATTAATTCAGACCCTTGGCGACGCTTTGCAATATATTCCCATATTGAAGACGTCACTGTGCGGCATAGCGGTTATTTCTTCATAAAACAAAAATCCACTTCAGTCAGACCTTAGTCTAGCCGATGAGAGCATTAGACGCACTTTTGATATGGGTTTGTATGAATAAAGTTCAAGATAAACAGATATTTACGACATTTGATTCATTTTCAGTGTTGGCGCTCATAACGGGGGCATTGGTATTGGTGGGCTCTATAATTTCTAATGCAATGGTCGACCAAAGGCTAGGGCAGGCGAAATCCAGAACGAGGCAATTGGCGCTTGAAATTGCGGCCGGGGGCTATCGTGGTCTGCAAAAACAAGTATTTGCACAGGGGCAAGAAAGAGGTCCGGCGAGCTCCAGTTTGGATCTTAGACCAGAGGGACGAATTGGCATGGATCCATGGGGATCACCCTATTATTACAAAATGACTGAGGGCGTTGATGGTGAGCTGAAGGTGACGGTGTTGTCTTCTGGCCCGAACAGAATTCGTGAGACTTTCGACCTTGGTCTAGT
>JAGRAK010000189.1 GCA_020434645.1 Bdellovibrionales bacterium
TTTTTCAATCGCGGCTTTCGCCGTGTCACTGAACTTATGAGCTTTTACTGTTAATGATTTTTTAATTTCACCACGCGCCAATATTTTCACAGGGCCATTTTTCACAAGGCCTGCAGATATCAGTGCTGCTAAATCAACTTCACCAGTAAATGCTTCAAGCGCGGCAAGATTCACAACTTCATAACGAGTCGTGAACATTGTGTTTTTAAAGCCAATTTTAGGGAAGCGACGATGAAGAGGGGTTTGTCCGCCTTCAAATCCACGGCGAATATTTCCGCTCTTACGAGCCTTTTGACCTTTATGGCCCTTACCCGCCGTACCGCCCTTACCCGAGCCTCTACCACGACCCAATCTTTTTGAATTGTGAGTAGATCCTTCTTTTGGATGTAATGAACCTAATAAACTCATCTTACTTCTCCACTACGACTTGCAACAAGTGCTGCACTTTGTGTATTTGACCTCTATTGGCAGGATTATCTTTAATAACAACCTCGGATTGGAGCTTACGAAGACCTAAACATCTTACCGTATCTCTTTGATCTTTTGTTGTTCCAGCTAATCCTTTGATTAGTTTTACTTTAAATGATTTTGCCATACTAGCCTTCTATCTTAGATGGACGACCATCCATTAGCTGTGAAAGGCCGTTCATAGTTGCGCGAACTGCATTACGCGGATTTGTCGTGCCCACACACTTTGTTAAAATATCTTTAATACCAAGAGATTCAAGTACCGCACGAACAGCACCACCGGCGATAACGCCTGTACCTGGAGCGGCTGGCAGCATTATAACTTTTGCTGCTCCGAAACATCCAACTACTTCATGAGCAATTGTACGACCTTCGTGAATCTTAAATGTTCTCATCGATTTTTTAGCCAATCGGCTTGCTTTCGTAATGGCTTCTGGAACTTCACCAGCCTTACCTTTGCCCATGCCAACCTGACCATTGCCGTTTCCTGCTACAACCAAGGCCGCAAAGGAGAATCTTCGTCCACCTTTTACAACTTTTGCCACGCGATTAATTGCGACAACTCTCTCTTGAAATTCTGAATCCGTATTTCTTTCCACTTATTTTCTCCTTAGAATTGTAATCCAGCTTCGCGAGCTGCATCTGCAAGTGCCTTAACACGACCATGATAAAGAAATCCGCTTCGATCAAACACCACAGCTGTAATATTTTTCTCTTTTGCTTTTTTCGCCAAATCAATACCGATAGCTTTAGCAGCGTCTCTTGACCCTTTGCTTTTGCCAACTTCAGTAACAATCGTCGAAGACTGCACAATAGTTTTGCCTAGTGCATCGTCGATTATTTGAGCATATATATGACGAGCGGTTCTAAAAACCGTGAGACGAGGGCGCTCTTCGGTTCCAAAAACTTTTTTTCTTATACGCACCCGCTTTTTCATTCGGGACTTAATTTTTTCAGACGATTTTTTATTATAACTTAATCTCACAATATACCTCGTTATTTACCAGCAGCCTTACCCGCTTTACGACGGATATGCTCATCTGAATATTTAATGCCTTTTCCAAGATAGGGCTCCGGTGGTCTAAAGCCGCGCACCTGCGCTGCCACTTGACCCACTACCGAACGGTCTGCACCTGTAATAGAAATTTTTGTTTGCTTATCTACTTTCACTTCAATTCCATCTGGAATCGGAAACGATACTGGATGGCTAAACCCAAGATTTAACTCCAGCTTTTTGCCTGAGACACTAGCTCTGTAACCCACACCATTGAGCATAAGCTCTTTAGTCCATCCTGTTGTTACACCAGTAACAGCATTCTGCAAAAGAGCTCTGTATAACCCATGATGAGCAGCAGCTTCTGGCACTTTACAAATAAGCTGCACCTTGCCCTCTTGAATTTCTGCGCCAATTTCAGATCGCAACTGAACTTTCTGTGTAGATTTCGCACCCTTCACAATCAGCTCATTAGTTGGAGATAATGTGACTTGCACACCCTTCTGAAAAAATACTGGAGATTTACCTACACGTGACATAATCCACCTACCAAACTTGAAAGAGTAGTTCGCCGCCAAGATTCTGCTCTCGCGCTTCATCACCACTCATGATACCTTTACTCGTACTCAACACTGTAATCCCATAACCATTGCGAATCATTGGAATCTCTTTTGATCCGACATAACGTCTTAGGCCCGCTGAACTGATTCTATCAATTGATCGAATCATTGGGCTGCCATCGCTTCCATAACGTAGATACACACGCATCATCCCCTGTTTGTTATCACGGACTACTTTAAAGCTACGGATATATCCGCACTTTTGGAGTATGTTCGCAATACCAACTCTGAGACCTGAGCTGGGGACATCCACTTTCTCGTGCTTGGCATTTCCTGCGTTTCGTATTCTTGTTAAAAACTGTGACACTGTATCCATTAATTAACTCCCAACACTATTTTCTAAACGGCATGCCAAGCGCTTCTAGCAATGCCCTTCCTTGATCGTCGTTTTTACTAGATGTGCAGACTGTTATATTCATTCCGCGCACCATATCCACTTTTTCTATATCAATCTCAGGAAAAATAATCTGTTCTTTGACGCCCATGTTGTAATTTCCACGGCCATCAAATCCCTTTGCAGACAAACCGCGAAAATCTCGAACTCGCGGCAAGCTAAAGTGAATAAGCTTCTCAAGAAACACCCATGCGCGGTCGCCTCTTAGTGTAACCATCGCCCCTAACGGAACACCTTGACGCAATTTGAAATTAGAAATTGCTTTTTTGGCTTTGGTAATCGTCGCTTTTTGTCCGGCAAGGGCTGTCAATTCATCAACCATGTTTGTAACAATCTTTGGGTTCTTAACAGCTTCACCAGTGCATATGCTCAGCACGACTTTTTCTAGGCGTGGAACTTCATGCAGATTGGAAAGCTCAAGCTGCTTCAGCAGCTGGGGAACCACTTCTTTTTTATATTTATCGTATAGTACGTTCACAACATTTCTCCGTTTAGTTCAATCACAATACTTCAGGGGCTAAAGAGACAATTTTTACAAATTTCTTCGCTCGCAACTCACGAGCAACTGGACCAAAAATACGAGTACCAATTGGCTCAAGAGCCGCATTGATGAGAACTGCAGAGTTATCATCAAAACATAAATAGCTACCGTCTCCGCGTCGAAGTTTATGTTTTGTTCGCACAATCACAGCCTTCGCAACATCGCCTTTTTTTACTTTTGAGTTCGGCATAGCTTCTTTGATAGACACAATAATAATGTCCCCAATAGCTGCATATCGCCGCTTACTGCCACCCAAAACTTTTAGACACTGAACTTCTTTGGCTCCTGAGTTGTCAGCAACTCTCAGCCTTGATTGCATCTGAATCATATCTCAACACCTTCAACTAATTTTTTCTTTTCTACAACTTCTGCCAAAGCCCAGCGCTTTGTTTTACTGTATGGGCGACACTGAAAAATTCTAACTTTATCTCCAGATTTAGCCTCGCCCTTTTCATCATGTGCCTTGTAGACAGATGAAGTGCGCTGAAACTTGCCGTACTTTGAGTGTCGAATTAATCTGTAAACTTCAACAGATATAGTCTTTTGCATTTTATCGCTTACAACTACGCCTACGACTTCATTTCGCTTCGTGCGACTCTGACCTGGCATATTTGTTTCTTTAGTTTTATCCATAGTTTCTTCCTTCAGCCTATCTTGCTAATTTTGCAGCTAATGCTGTCTTCACTCGCGCAATATCTCGGCGCAATCCACGAATTTCTAGCGGATTACCAACTTGCCCAAGCGAGTGCTTCATTTTTTTATCAAAAAACTCAACACTCATTGTCGCTTCACGTTTTCTAAGTTCTTCTACTGTCAAATCTTGAATATCTGAAAACTTCATAATTACTCCCGCGCCAAAAATTTAGTTTTTAGCGGCAGCTTACTTTGAGCTAAACGAAACGCGCTTTCGGCCTGCTCTTTCGTCACTCCATTAATTTCAAACAAAATACGGCCAGGCAAAACATTAGCAATCCATAGTTCTGGAGCACCCTTACCGCTACCCATTCTCACTTCAGCAGGCTTTTTTGTGATTGGGCGATCAGGGAAAACGCGCATCCAAAGCTTTCCACCACGCTTAACTGATCTGCTAATCGCAATACGGCTCGCCTCTAACTGACGCGCGGTCACTCGGCCTGGCTTTATTACAGCCAAAGCATAATCACCAAAAGATATTGTGCTACCTTTATGAGAAAGACCTTTAAATCCATCTCGGTGCTGTCTTCTCCATTTTACTTTTTTAGGACTTAACACGTGAAGCCTCCTGAACTTCCTTAGCA
>JAGRAK010000018.1 GCA_020434645.1 Bdellovibrionales bacterium
GTTACAGCCCGACCCCACTATTATTTTTTCTTTAAGTTATGCGCCGTTAAAAAAATTGGGGTATTAATATTTATTCTGCCTACTATTGTACTATTATAAACATGGAAGAAACATCACGCGACGATGTCGGCCCTTCAGCTTAAAGTAATCCTTTAAAAATATTTAAAATAATACAATTAAGTATTGATTTATAAGGTCAATTTATTATATTGCCCCAGATGAGAAAAATCCTACAAGAAGATCTTATAAAATACTTAACCGGAAATAAGTCAAAGAGGATAGCCAATCAGATTGAAGGTTTCTCTGGCGTTATGGCGCGGGCTCAATTTCTAGACGCATGGTATGCGTCAGGGTGAGTGATCGAATATAGCTCCTTGATTTTAACAGCTGTTTGATCTGAATCAGAGGCTTGTGACTGAAGCAGCGCTTTGATTTTAAACTTTAAAAATACAAATGAAGCTGAGCTTGTAGGCCGGTGGTTTTGGTGTCGGCGCCAGTGGCATCGTCATGATCGTCGCGATTGACCATGAGGAGTTCAACTTCACTCCCTGGATATAAGAAAAACTTTGCCCCATACATCATCTCGGTGGCGTTTCCTGCTTTTAAATTTCGAGCAATGGCGGAGGTGGCATAATTGGCCATCAAATACATTTCACGAAAAAATCTATATTTAAATTCAAATGTCGAAACCGTGCCGGCATCACTAGAGCCCACGGCGAATTCGCGGTCTATGCTTGTCCAGTCGGCATTCACTATGAAATCGCGATAAGTGAATCCTCCGGTGAGAGAGATCATATCATTTTTAAGTTCAGGGCCGGTGCCACCACGTGGCCCTTTTGTCGACCACCACGAAAGCATAAAGGAGGCGCCGTAAGAGACAAATCGACCTCCAAGGGTAGCTGCAAATCCACGATCTTGAGAAAATGGATTAACGGCGAATTCTTTATCTGTGGGCATAATTAAATGAATGTTTGCAAATGGTACATTCGGTGATCCACCAAGAGTGAGCACTTTATTTATGGCCACAGCAGATGTCGATGTTGAAGCGTCAAATGATTGTGCACTGGCATTGTTGGCATACATAATAGTGTTGAGAAGACTTGTGTGGTCGGTTGAGTAATGACCAAATTGTGGGCGATATAGCCCGTACATGAGGTAAGTGGCATAAGGTAGATCATCGACCATAACATAGGCTGAACGAACTGTGCCGGAGTTAAAAACTTTTTCAGGCGAAGATTGTTCGTTTTTACCGGTATAGTCTGGCGCTTGCATGTAGCGATGTTCAAATACCAGAGAGACATGTTCAGGCACCGGGCGAACTTTAACGCCTAAATCAAAAGACATGGCGAGCATAGTGGAGTAGTCAACATCAGTGCCGATTGTGCGATCTTTTTTCGAATCAATATAAAAATAACGAAAGTCTCCGCCAGCGGCGACACTTTTGCTGCGTTCAAGGCGATATGGATCGTCTTCAGTGAGGCGAGCCATAAACTCAGTTCGGTTTTTAACATTGATGTGCTCTTGTCGATCTGACTTATCAAAATCTTTTTCATTGTAATCAACACCAGGCATGACAACTAAAGGAGCACCTTTTTTGGCATAATAATCCCATTTTTTCATACTTGTATTTTGACCTGATTTTTTTGACCGCGAGTTTTTAGAACTGCGTGAATCACTTGAGCTTCCAGCCAGAAAATCATCTGGCATATTGCCGTATTTTTGATGCTTAAGCGGGGCGGGAGTACCTTTGTGTTTTAAAAAATCACTTTTAGTTGAGCGTAACCATCGTTGCTGGTTCCAGACGCCATATTCATTTCTCATGCCGCCGCCATTAGGGTTGACGTGACAGCCTTGGCAAGCCAGTGTGCATCGTCGATCTTTTGCTTCTAAGTTTCTGCGTGAGGGGCTATGGCAAGAGGCGCAGTTCTGAGCGTAACGGTTGGAGAGCCATGGTTCAGCGTGTGAGACTTCGTTTAAAATCAGAAAGCCTATGAGTAAAATGCCACTTAAAGTGAAAAGACCCCACAAGGCTTTAGAGGAGGAGAGAAGTCGATGCTGCAAGTTGAGGCTCCTTAGATGACTAATTTATTTAGATGATATTATTGTGCAATTTTATAATTTACGTTGTCAAAACGTTATAGAATTATAGGTAAAGCCAGACTATCGTCTGGCTTAATGAATTTTATTAGGCTAGTTTTAATTATTTGGTGCCCCAAGTTGAATCCAACTTGAAACTCGCGATCGATCAAGTGGGTCAAGTAGGCCTGTTAGAGGCATTGGCAGTAAACCAGGAGTATTGGCGTCCATTCGTCTAAACATAAGACTGCTGTTTGGGCTGCCTGGAATTAAAATATTTCGAATGACCATAAGTTCGTAGTGGGTGATGTCATATCCACCGCGATTAAGAACTGAGTTGTGGCAACGCAAGCACTGATCTGCGAGTAAACCGCCATCGCTTAAAAGATCTGTGTAGGTTTCAGCATTGCCATTATAAGGATTGTCATTGTCGACTATAGTCAGTCTGAACTCTTGGTTTGTTGTCGCGCTTGTAATGTTATTTAGCCTGAGGGGATCAATTTTTAAGTGTAATACTTCATTTAGCTCATCACGACTGTCACTGACTATTTTAATTCTTAAATTGGCTGTGGTATCACCCTCGCGAAAAGAAATTAAATATCGCCCCGGTGTGCCAGCCGCATTAAAATTAATGCGGCTATTGAGTTTTAAATTGGAGTCTAGGTCAAAATCTTGAATATCGCGATCAAAGTGACGCACTTTGATCTGAACGCCGTCGTCATTGCGAGTTGTGCGGCAGCATTCATCTTTAATTGTTGTGTCTTCACCAAATACAATTTCAGCAGAACTGGTTTCAGTTGCAGGCTTACTGAGTACAAGTGGTATGCTCACGATTTGATAATTTTCATTCACCTGCATTGTGGTTTGCCCGAAACGGATAGCTGGCCCTAGATCAGGTGGCGGCAGGGTGATAGCTTCAAGGCTTCCGATTGAGACAGAAATGACATCTGTAGAATGAACATCACCCAGCATGACGAGTGAGCCACCTGAAATTAAACGCGCTTGATATTCAAAGCTAGAGCCCGGTTTACCGAAATCAGGATGTGATGAGTTCCAGGCGCGAATATTTTTATCTAGTAAGTAAAACGCGCGTTGAGCCGGAGTGCTGTATCCATTGATTTTAAAAAGTAAACTTTCAATTCGAACATCTTGGCTATTTGAATTGATCCGAGGATTTGAAACTATGTAGTTTATAATGCCAGGTTTTTGAAAAAGTTGTACGTCGACAGTGAGTGTAATTTTAGTGAATTTAGATTTATCAAATCCGGCAAGAGGTAGAGAATCATTTGCTAAGTTCCAGGTGACTGTGACCGGCCGTGTGAGGTTGGGTGAAATGGCTTTGCTGACAAGTTTTAATCTTGTGTCATCATCTTGATTTTGCCCAAGGTCAGTGCCCCCTTGAGTTTTACATGTTTCAATTGTTTTGAGTCCATCAATATAGCGACTTGTGAGATCATTTATAGGTGCTGTGTTCTGTGGCCCAGAGCTGGGGCTGTGGCCATCTTGTGCTCGCATGTTCACGGTTGAGAAGCCAATTGCGTTGAAACTATTAAAGGCTAAATTAATTCCACTAGAGGCAAAAGCACTAGGGCCTGGGCCTCCTCCAGAGTGGCAGGCCGCGCAGTTATTCATTAAAAAACTATGATATGTTCGCCCGAATAAAGACATGTCATCGAGTTGGTCTGCACATGTCCAGTATTCACCCCCGCTAATATTCGCGCCGGCGCTGCCAAGACTTGATTCATCATGTTTCGACGAGCAATTGTTATAGTTAAACAAAAGCAGTGTTGAAACCACGACAAGAATAATCGAATTGGCAACAGCGCGAACTTTCATTATTTATCCGACCTTTCTAAGGCGAGTCACTCTCTCTATTTGCTCAGAGTTCCAAATGCTTCCCGCAATGTTTGGGAATTGTCCGAGCATACCTGAGAATGATGCAAAGTTAGCAAATGCTGCAAGGCCGGCTAGGGCGGGGTCATTGCCTGTCATTTCGTCAGTGTTAACAGCGGCCTGACCTTTTACACTTCCGACTTGATGATCTACAGCGCCACTACTATTCACTGCAGCTGGACGGGCTAGTGGATGGAAGGCAAAACACATTATTGAACCACCAGAGCCTCGATCGCCGGTGAATGCTGCGCCCGCAGAAGAGCCAGCAGGGGCGCCAACGGCACCATCACTTGTGACCATTAAAAATACTGGGCGTTGCATAACGGCAGCCGATTCTAAAATGCGTCCCATTGTTCGGCCAGCATCTAAATCTCGTGCATCTTGTGTCGCACGGCCTTGACCATGATAATCATATCCGCCCATTTCAAGATTTGTTGTTCCGGCATTGCCTTTTAATGAGTTGTAAATCATTGTGCCGAAAACACGCTCTCGGGCATTTGCTGCTTGCTGATTCATGGTTTGGTTGTTGTCATTTGTCCAGGCGGTGCTGAAAGCCTGCGAAATGGCGGCATCTTGAAGTGGATCAATGCCTGAATTTGTACTTGTTGCAAGATTAGCATTTAATCCTGTGGCCTGATTTATAAGTTGAGCGAGAACGCCGCCGCCAGTGGCTGATGCGAGCTCTCGGGTTTGCGCTTCACTTAATTTGTTAATTAATGAAAACACAGAAGCTTTTTGCGTGTCATTTAAAGCCGCAAGACTCCCGCGTACGGTGAGCGCATTGGCAATATCAGTGGTGCTGCCTACAGATAGGGGAGTGGGAGGCGTCTTACCAAGTGCTGGCAGTTGAGCAATGCCAGTTAGTGATTGCTGTCTTCCGAGGTTTGGTAAAATTGAACCCACTACACCTAATTTAGAAACGAAATAAGTAATATCAAATGGGTTGTTGGCTGAGTCATCATTGCTTGCAACCGGTAGCCCAACAAAAGAAGTATTGAGAAGTGTTGTGGCCGATGCCGTTTGGCGAATGCCGGCAAGAATTTGTGATCCATCAAAAAACATGGCGTCCCCAAAAACTTTTGTATTACGATTAATAATTTCAGAGCGAGGACCTAGGCCAAGTTGGCTATAGGTATCAATAAAATCTCGATTTTCGCCAAGTGCCACCCAGTTGCCCATAAGGCCTGCACCACCATTGAGTTTTAGCCCAACAAATGCTGGGTTTTGTGTACATCCTGCCGCTTGAGCATTTGCAACACTAGGGAGCAAAAGCTGACCGAGGAGTGAGGGCGCTGTAACCGAAGCTGTAAAACTAATGGCTCCAGCTTTTAGAAGATCTCGACGACTCGTTGGTTTGCCGTGCGGAAATTTTTCTGCCAGAATCTTCGAATCTTCGTTTTCTAACATTTCTCGAATTGATCTGTATTTTCCAAAAAGCTTCATAAGTTCCCCCGATAAAAATTATTAACTAAAAAATTACTGCTCGATTGCTGAAAGGCTCGCGAGCATAGCCGTACATAAACCTAAAGCTCCATTTTCACTATTGGCGCCTAAAGCACTAACTGTACTTACGATTAAATTCTTCTCTTCATCTGTTGCTGGTCTCTGCCAGCATGAGAGAGCAAGAAGGTTTATCGATTCAGTCATCTCAGCTTGATTAAGGCCGGTGCCTTGTAGGTTTACTGATCTAAAAATACCACGCTCATTAAGCGCAAGTGGCATCTCCTTATCAATTAAATCGCGGCAAGCCTCTGTGGCAACGGCCGTTACACCCATCATCATTGCTCCTGAAACATCGGCAAGGTTTCCGTATTCAGATAAACTTTGGTTTCGCGTCTGCCACTCGTTGTATGTGCGAAGCGAGGGGCTGCCTATTCCTGTGCAAGAGACATAAGAGTCTAGGAGTTGTTCTCCATAAGCCACTGAGACTGTACGAGTGCCGACTACAACTTCATAATTTTTATCTATGATGTCTTTAGCCGGTCCTGTGCATATATTTTCGGAGCTATAGCCGCCGCTTAAGTTATTCGTTGTAAAGGACTCTCCGCAGCCTTGACCGAAGAGCACAAAGACCCCTGTAAGGGCGAGTACCGCTGCAATTAGTCGTCCGAATACTTTTTTGGTGTTCATGTCTTCCCCCAACTTAAACTTTAAAAATTAAAACCCGAACATTCTCGCGAGATTACAATTCGCGAAAATAAATTTTTTAAATTATAATTATCATTAACAAATTCTTGGCCCACTTTATCAATTAAGCTTTGGTCGACAGCTGCAGGCTCTCTTTTGCAGACGGAGCGAAATGCTCGCTTTGCCATGCAAGTTTGAAATGCTTTAGATCCTGCAATAAGTTGCCCGAAAGATCGGATGCTATTGCCTGTGGCACTTTGATTCCAGCCAAAATATGTCGAGTTTGAACCACGATAGGCATTGTTCACCCAAGAATTATCGACAACTTCATATCCCTCACTGAAGACGTCATCGTTTCGGTTCATTTTGCATGCGATACCATTGGGTCGTTGACACATTGTAGTGGCTGTTTCGCCGTCTTCAGTTGGCGAGTTGGCTGTGATAATACTAGCATGCTTCACTAAGTTATTATTAAAGTGAACTTTTGCAAATGCACCTCTTAAGCCATCCATATTAGAGTGACAACTACGGCATGATGTCAAAAATTTCGTGTGATCGCCACCAGGGTAGCGGTCGACATCTTGACCTACGCGATTGTCTGGACCTGTTGAGTCTGACCACCCCGCAATTGGTATGCATAAAAATTCTCTAAAAGCATATTCAATAATACGACGATTTGTACCAGCCACAGCATGAGCCGCCAAAAAGGCGCGAGAAGTGAGAATGCCAGCTGGATCAGGATGATTGACGGCAGTTGTACCATTTGAAATTTTCTGCCCATCAACTTTAACAAGCACTTTACGCAAGTTGTAGTCGAGAGCTTCAAGCCGCTCATAGTGATTGTTTGATAATAGCAGATCATTTTGCATATTGCTGGGTGTGGCTGTGAGCGTAGGGTTACCCATATAAAAGAAGTTACCAGTTAAAAGTTGTGTGGCCGGTATGTTGTCTCTTGTGACGCCAATTATTGTTGCAACAAAATCATTAAGTGCCGTATTGACAGATTCGTCTCGTGTTGACATGCGTTTAGCGAAGTCACGTATAGTGATATTGTAAAATGCATCTTCACTCGCGGCAAGTTGAGCGGCGCCCAGTGGATTGCCCGCATTTAGCATTTGCACCATGCCGCGCCCTGAATAGTCAACGCTTGCGGGAAAGCGTGAATCATTTACGCCTGAAATAATCGGTGCAGTAATAGGGATTTTAACACCCACGATACGATTATAAATTTGAGCAGCAATTAAATGATTGTTTGTTATTTGCACATTTGGATTAGGTGGCAGTGATTGATAATTTGCGCCGGGAGCAGATTCTCCTAAAATGTCTTCATCAGTATGAGCGTCACAATACACGGCTAGTAAATAAATTTCGCCGCGCCATTCTCTGTTTTCAGTTCTAAATGAAATATTACCACCAGATTTAACAACGGGAGCCGTAGTGCTAGAGTAGGTTACTTCATTACCAAGACTTAGGTAGAATGAGTCATTCCAGCCTGAAAGCCGGTTGGCCATTGATGGATCAACGGTCTGCATTCTTGGCACGGGCTGTAGTGTGAATGGATTTTCAAATGAGCCCTCGCCTTCTGAGCTTGAACTTGTGTAGAGAGTGGCGGTGCCATTGGCTTTGTAAGTGAAAATAACTTGTTGAAGTTTATTGTTAGCTAGAATTTTGCTGTCAGAAGTGTCTGGCGTATTAAGTGAAGTATGACTTGTTTCTATAGAGTAAAGAGCCGCTTGCTGATTATTATAACTAGCGCTAGCGCTTGTGAAGCCATCATTAGCTTGAGCATTTCGCTGCGTGCGATTGCCGCGTCGAACTGAAGCCGTATATTGAGGTGCCATATCGTAATCTAGTCCTACATAAAAATTAGAATCATTTGAAGAGCCGAGGTAGCGGCCGTTTACCATTTGTTCAGTGTTGCGGCCGAGTGTGACGATTTTTAAAGGCATCATACGGCCTTCTTTAGTTAATTCATCAGCTCTATCATTTCGAACCCACATTTCAACAGTCATGTTATTTGTGGCTTTACATTGATTTGTTATTTTCGCCGCTTCAACAATAGATTTTACCCCATTTTTAGAGCCTTCGTTGAAGTCTAAATAGCAAACGGTTTGTTGAGATTTAGTAACGGGGTCATAAAAAGAACGATCACATTTTCTTTGAATGGCCGTTGTGTTTGATATTTTTAAATCCAGTGGTGCTCCCACTCCAGATTCATCAGCAATTGTATTGGCCGGTAGAGCTACATTATTTCGTGTTGGTGAGAATTGATAAAGGGCGACAAGGCCACGCTTTACGCCTTGCCCGCCTTCGTTTCGAGTACGACCCAATATATCAAGAGCCTGCACAGGTGTGCTTAAAATCATGGCCAGGGTGACAATAGATGTATTAATTTTAAACTTAATCATATTTCCCCTAAAAGTGCAGTCACTAAAATTCCCCAATTTGAAATGACCTTACGGTAATTTCACAAAATATAAACTTCCTGAATTACTAACAGTTGCATTGTGTTCATCGTTAAGTGCTCCAGAAACAAGCCAGCCATCTGCTGTGACGTCAATGGAGTAGCCAAATGAATCGGCATTTCGATCATCACTTCGAGATCGTATTTTAAAAAGTTGAGTGTTAGCAGCGGTACCATACAAATACACAGCGCCAAATTTTGGAGATCCTTCTGCCTTGTCAGGTGCTCCAACTAAAACTCTTGACCCCTTCACAGCTACTGAAAAACCAAATTGATCCACATCATCTCTATTGGCGTCGCCCATAGCGTAGGTTAAACTTGGTTGATCAGAAAAACTTCCTGAAGCGCTCTTATATAAGTATGCGCTTCCGCGTCGATTCGTATTATATGGAGCACCGACAACTAAATTTGTACCATCAAGAGAGAGAGCATAGCCGAAGCGATTTGCGGCATTATTTGTTGTGCCTGGATTTGAAATTTTCTTTGATAGTGTTGAATTAGTGAAGATATACACAGCTTCATCTCGAGTCGTTACTGAACTCGGAAACGGCGCCCCTACAGCTAAAGTTGCGCCCGACATTGAAAGGCTTGTGCCGAATTCTCCACGAGCAACAACTCCCCCAGAAGGAGTGAATACATCATAGGAGTTCCATCCGCTTCCGGTGTATTTAAAGACAGCGCCTGAGTATAAGCCGCCACCTAAATTTGCCCGTGGTGCAGAGATGGCAACAGTTGAGCCCGATACAGCGAGCGCAGAACCGAAAAGACCTTCTCCTCCACTTGGTGGATTTAATACTTTTGATTCAACCCATGATGATCCGTTAAAGGTGTAAATCCAGGCACGACCAGAACCATTAGAGGCTAGCGGTGCACCTAGGGCCAGTGTTGTCCCTGAAATCGCGGCACCTGTAAGTAAATCACCAGCTGTTAAATTAGATGGAGTTAGTTTTTGTGAAATCGCCCAAGTGGAGCCCGTTTTTTTCATAACATAAGCCGCGCCAGCATCAACACCTCGTTCTTCGTCTCCTGGTGCTGCTGCTATTGCCCAAATACCATCAGTGGCAACGGTTCGACCCATTTGTCCGGCATCGTAAGCTACAGTGGGGTTTACTCTTTGTGTTGGCAAGCAGGCATCAATTCGATTGACGATAAATGATTTTCTAACAGAAGTTTTGGCGATACTATTACAAGCCGTTATTGGTGCGCCTTGAGCGGTTTTGACAGCGTCATCAACAGTTATATTCACTGTGACAGGTCCACTTAAGCATTCTGCTTCGTTGTCCGCATTGATTGTAATATTAAATGTACCAGTAGATGGGGCATTGTTTGGAGTATTGCAATTGACGGTGATTCCTGTGCTATTACCGCCGACAACATTGCAGTTCACATCGATAATTCCGCTATAGGTGTCGCCCGAAGTGAAGTTGGCAGTGAGTGTTTTATTACTATCAGTGCCCGCGTCTCGACCCATGCCGATTTTAAAGTCGACACTGGCTTGACTGATAGCTGTGACGAGGGGGTCAGCATTAGTTGTTCTTGGGCAAGCCGTTGGTGGTGGAGTGACCGGCGGGGGAGGAGGTGGCGTGACTGTTCCTCCAGGTACGGAGGTGCTAGAGCTATCACTACCATCACTTGTAGTCCCTATTGCAGAGCCGCAGTTTTGAAAGGCCACAATAGTTATTGATGCAATAAGAAGTGAAGTGGCAATAAATGAAAATTTCTGCTTATTTATTTTTTTCATTATAAAGCCCCCGCGTTTATCCAGCTGCGCACGGTGGCCGCTTGTGCTGAATTGAGCCCGAGCGCACCAGACGTTGGCATTCTTGAAAAGCTTTGAAGAAGTTGAGAGCCGGCTGCATTGTTTGGTATAACAAGTCCGGCACCACGTAGAGTTACTGCGTCAACATCTAAACGAGGGGAGTTGCCGCCAGCTCGATGGCAGCTTGTGCAATTTTGCGTTAAAATTTGTCGCACTTGAGTGAATGTCGCGGCAGCAGTTGGCCCGCCACCGTTATCAATTGGTGTGCCACCGATATAAGTATCAAAATTGCCACCCTCAGCGGCAATCCAATCACGTAAAATGCCCACTTCTTGATCTGTTAAATCAGGACTTCCCGGTGGAGGCATGAGGCCATCAATTACATCTAGATAAAGTGGTGATGTTTGCGGGAGTCCAATAACAATAAACTTGTTGTCGATTAGATATTGAGAGTTTGTAATATCTCGTAGTGGGTTATCGGTTGTTGCGCTGTTATGGCAAGAGGCACATTTATTATTTAATATTGTGTTTTTATTAAAGCGTAAGTTATTTAAAATATTGGCCGTATTTACACTGGCTCCGGTGAAAACTTCTAATGAGCCGGCGTCATGAGAACTGCTGCAATTGGTGTAGGTAAATAAAATAATAGTAAGGCCAATAAATAAACTGCCAGTGACGAGTTTACTTAATAATGACTTGCTACTAGATCTTAAATTCAAAGTGCATCCCCCGTATCAAAATGAGAAAATCTAGAGCCTTTTTACCCGTACTATAGTCGGTCTTAACTATATCGTTCTTGAGCAAATAGTGATCTGAAAACCCCATGACCCATGTCATAAATAGGTAGCAAGTTACGAGCCGTCTGAAATGAAATCTATTTGATCTGAGAGACGAATGATTAGACACTGTCAAAAGATAAGCCATATCTAAATCGATATATTGAATCGATTATTTCTCAAAATAATTCGAAAAATAAGTCAGTAAAATCGTGGTGGCGTCGCTGTCAGATAGTTTTAAGTGCTCAGTCATGAGTTTTACAATGTCAGTAATTGAACGACGGCCATCGATTGATAAAAGAATTTGGAGTTCAAGTTGAGATTGTGAAGCTATATTCTGAAATTCAGGTGAGAGTGGTATGGCTTCTGAAGTATTCGTGACCCAGCTGGGGTAATTTTCAAAATCCTTTGGGGCTACCATTTTTTTAATTTTTTTAGCTCGCCATGCGAGGACTTTTTCTTCACGTTTTTGCGATGAAAGCGGGGAGTGAAGGTAGGTCATAAATTGTTCTTCTGAAGCTTCAATTTTAAAACCGGCAAGATCTAATATCTGCTCAATTTCTTCTTTTGTATATGAAGAGCCTCGTTCTGGAGAGCCGAAACCAAGAGGGCCAAAATTAATCCAAGTGGCGCCGTCGCGCATTCTAGAATTGAGTCTTTTAGCAAATTGAAAAAAATCTTCAGGAATAATATCAATAAACCAGGGAGTTAAAATCGATGTTAAAGACTCAGCTTTAAATGGGAGATTAATAGCGTCTCCCCAAATGTGAGTCACATTTATTTCTGAATCTGTTTCTGATTCTATTTTAGATTCTGTAGATTTAAAATCAGAGTCAGGAGTCTTGAGTGCCCATTTTTTTTTTTTGTTGTCTTGCGTGAGAGGGAACTCGTTGATTTCTGTTAATTCAAAAGATTCACCACTCCACATTTTTTGTGATACTGAAAGTAGGAGAGGATTAATGTCGACCAATTTAAAATCAGTGGCCATTTTATTTAAAGCCAGATCATAAGCTAGTCGCCCGGCGCCAGACCCGAGTACAATCAGTTCTTCAGTTTTACTTGAAGGCCATACTTTTTTAAGAATTTCTAATGAAACATAATTCTCATTGGTGCTCCATGCCCAATCACGAAAAATATTATTAAAATAACTTAACACATGCTGCTCGCTTGGCACTCGCTCTGCGAGCACCTTGGCGACTGAGATGTCTTGAAATATATTTTCTAACTTAAAAGGCTCCAATAATAATTGAATTTCATTTTTTTGTGATTTTAGGGCTGTAGTCATAAGTTCAAAGCGCTTTTTAGTGAGATTGCTGATTTGATGTGTGGCCGGATTAGAATCGACTTTAATTTTATGTAGTTTATGATCAATTAATGTGCGGTATTTATTTAGTTTATTTAGCCACTGAATTTTAGCTAAAGATACGTCTTTAAATAGTGTGATTTGGGGCTGAATATGAATGGGCATAGGGTATATTGTCACAAACTAATCAAGGCCTATCAATTATTGCATACGACTTGTGAGGTAAAGCCAAGACTTCGGTCTTATACATAATCTTCTGATAAGTTATATTATGTTACGATATTTATAGATATGACGGTTTGTCGTGTTTTAGAAGGCACGAAGAGCAGAAATTACTCACATTTAACAGGATCATTTGGGGTGCCGCCTTGCCAGCAATCAATATGGCCCGGTGAGCATCGCAAACGAATGTGCATGTGATCGTGATGCGCATCACTTGTTGTCATCAGTGTTTTAAACACGGCTTTATCTTGAGGAGAATTCTTATTATGTTCTTTTGCCCACAAGCAAAGGCTTTGTTTAAGTGTCGTGTGAACAAATATCATATATACGGCAGGATCACCGCTGGGTAACTGAATGCTATTTAAATACTTTAGGTATTCAAAGTTGCAAGCGTAATCAAAAGAAGGGTTAACTTTACCATTTTTAAGCACGCTTCTTAGTTCATCGTTTGGTAGATAAGCTACGTCTGCATCAAGACCATTTTGATGGCTTTTATGGTGCCCACATTTTTGCCCTTCGCAATTGCCGAAGTTTAAAGTGCCTCCGCCAGCTTGTGAAAGATTGCGAATGGCTAGGTAGCCGCAAGCTGGATTATTTATAGCAAACTCACGAGCGTTAACTTTAAAGAAGTCAGCTAAGTAGCCCGTGGTGTAGGCTTTTTTATCTTCACTTATACGATTAAATCCCTCCCCTTTTTTCGGAAAGAGCGTACCAAGGTCTGAAATTAAACCATTGTTAGGTCGTCTTTTTGCTCGCCCGCCCTCTGTTAAATTAAACGGAAAGCTCGATTGCGACGGCTCTACTAAGGTGATTGTTTTTTGCTGTGTAGATTCTTTTTTTACTGTGGTTGTCGGATTTTCTTTGGTTGCAGGTTTTTCTTGTTTCTCGGTATTTGTAGATTCTTTTTTTGTAGTGTTATCGACATCAGATTTTACAGTCATTAGAGGGTTTAAAAAATCATCCATAGGAGTAGGCGAAACGTAACTTCCGTTGCCGTCAGAGACGAGGTTTTCTTCAATGCCATGAAGAGTCTCTTCTTGTTCTAATGTGTCTGCACTTTGCGTATTAGTTGAAGAAATAACCGGTATGCTCTCGTTATTTGTGTTTTTTTTATCTTGAAGTTGAGATTTGATTTCACTTTGAGCAGGGCTAATATTGGGGTCAGCAATAAACTGTCGTTTTTCAATTTTACCATTTTGATTGTAATAAACATCCACATACATTTCTGGACAATCTTTTTTATTCGGACGGCTTAAGCATCGCGCATAACCCTTGATGCGATCGCGGTCATTTACAGGGCTTGTGTCGCTGAGCCAGCTTTCAAGAAACTCATCAAATGTGCCCGCGATTTCGATCTCTTCTTTTGACTGACCTTGCACTCTTGTTACTTTAAAGTTTACAGTATTTTTACTCAGTGAAACCTGAACTCTAGGGTTTTCAAACCACACAAAATCCTGGTCTTTAGTGGCTTCATCTTGAGCTTGAATACTATAATCTGAAGGGCGAAGTTCAACCTCACTCCCCGTGCCTGGGTCACTATAGGTGTATTGTTTTTTAGGCGGTTCAAACTTTGCGCAACCAAAAGCAAATAAGGTAAATAATACTAAAACAACTGATTTTGCGCCAAAATTTGTCAGTTTTGATGAGCTATAATGCATTTATTAGTTCTCCGTTTATTCGTGATTTATATAGAGCAATTACAAGGCCAAAATAGAGGATGTCAGAATGTTAGACAGAAAATAGAACTTATATTTAGGAAATTCAGCTTTATTGTTGAATGAATAGACAATAAAAAAATATTTATTAT
>JAGRAK010000190.1 GCA_020434645.1 Bdellovibrionales bacterium
TGTCTATTAAAAAACGGCAATCCGGCGCCATAAATGGCATTGGCCGTTTCGACTATGGCCTCACGGGCTATGGGGTGATTGGTGTTGTGTAAAACTTCGTAGCCCGCAGCGCCTAATTTTCGAATGGGCTCTAGCAGTGAAGTTTTAAGGGCGTGGTTCTCGCTGAGGAGCATGTTGTCTTTTGTGCCAAACGAAAATTTCGAATAGGCATTGCCGCTTTTCAAACTCTGCACGGCTGTTTCATATTTAACCAAATCGTGTACCAAAGCGTGAACCTGGTCTAGTTCTCCAAGTGTTCGGATCACCCCGCGAATCAATTCGATTTTGCCAGAGTGAGATAGGGTGGTATTTATCCAAGGCGAGACAGTACTGAGCTCTAGAAGAGTCGTGGCGCGCACCTGCAGGGGAAGGGTCTTGTCGTTGAGATCTTGTACATCCTTCGAGATTCTGCTCGCATGCGCGATTTGATTCTTGTACGTAATTAAATTGGGGTTGAAAATTTGGAGTGAAACAAGGTGCTCCGGCGGTATTTGTGAGCTAATTAATTTTGTCGCATCGGGAGCGGCCAGCAAATATAATTTAGAATTCCCGTCCAGACTAAAATCCCCACGTTGTATAAAACGGACTTTATTGGGGTCGAGTTGCTTTAAATCGTCTTCAATTTTTTTCATTGCTTCGTAGCTTAATTTTTCTTTAAGTTGGACCTCGACGAGTACCATGGTCTTCGGGTCTGATAGAGGCTGGTAGGCTTCCCAATCTTGCGGGTGATTTTTATTTACCGTTTTAGGTTGAGCTGCCATAAACTTTGCAAATCCGAGTTCTTTCAGTTTGGCTTTGGTTATTTTCACGGTTTGCAGCGGATGGGGAGCCTGGTTGGGGTACATGATAGTTGCGCCCAGGGAGGTATTTAAATAGTTATGTTGTCGATCCGCTGGGATCAGAATTCTCTCGCCGCTTTCTAGGTACAGATCGGCAGTGCCGCCGTCATAATAGATCATTGAGTTTTCTTTTTGTCTTGGAACTGAAATTTTTCCGAATTCATGTATGAGCAGGTAATGATTGCTACCTTTTTCTTCGCGCGCCAAAAGGATGTGAAGGTAGGGATTAGCTTCTGATACAAGGAGTTTGATCGGTTTAAGGGGCGGGATTTCATCCAAATTAAAATCTGTGGAGCCTGAATCGGCAGCATGTAACAAAGAACTAAAAAGCACGAGGCCAGTCACTAAAAATTTGCGCATATTGAAACTCCTGTTTGGCGCAACATAGACGACATAACGCAGCAAGTAAACTGGCCTTGAAAATATGACAGGGTGATTGCAAAAAAAACAGCGCTCGTGAAAGCGCTGTTTCTTATATTTCAGTACAATTTGAGATCAGAGAGTCTTTTCAAATTCTAGTGCTGAGCAAAATCCCGTGCCGAGGCTCTGTCAATTGTATCTAAGAGTACATCTAGGTCCTGATAGCTCACATTGTTCATATCTACAGCTGTGGTTATTACAACAGCATCTCTGTTGTAGCGACCCGTGACCACTTGAGCGGCCATGCCGACTTCGTTTGATGAATTCGCTAGTAATACTGTGGCGTTATAATCAAGATCTAGAGCCAGAGATTTTGTTTTTACATATAGACCGGGGAGCACGCCTTGCCCTGTGTGAAGATTATTGCTGGAGTAAAATGCTCCGCGTACTCCACCTAATTGTGCGACCATGTTTGGCGATTGCATCTGTTCAGTGAGCCAGAAGATCACCTTTTTGCCATCGTCCACGGCTTGGCGAACAACCTGTTCAACATCATAGGCTGGTGCCACATTGCCCACAAAGACGTGAACAATTTGACCGCGATGAGTGTTCACTATTGGGTAGCGTAAACTGTTTTCGATTTGGGAAATTTGGTAATCAGTGTCTCTTATTTGCCCATCAAGGCCGCGTAGATCTGATTCATTGCGCTTCTCTTCGCCGCGCAACGAGTACATGTCATGTTCTAGATCTTTAAAACGACGCTGTTTGTCTCCAAGCTCTGAGCGTAGATCACGCACTTCATCTCGAGTTTTGTTGAGCTGTCGTTCTTTACGATCAATTTGTGAGTCCAAATCTTTTTGCTGAGCGATTAAGGCTCTCAAGTTTTGAGACTTGGTTTCAAGCTCACTAGATAATTGATCCACTGTGGCCTGTTGAACGGGCACTTGTGGCTGAACAACATTAAGTCGATCTTTGTTGGCTCTCCTTTGTGTTTGCAATTTAGTGATATTGCTCTCGGCGGTAGAGATTTGAGATTCTAGTTGCGTTTTTTGCGCCGTCAATTGACGTTTTTGTTGATTCACCGTGGCCAAATATTGCGTGACCTCGGCCAATTCTTTTTTGGTGTTGTCTTGATATTTATTCATTTGAACGAGCTGCTTTTCAAGAACAGCAAGATCAGCCTTCTTTTTTTCTTTAGCTGGTCCTTCGGGCATGGTTTTTAACTGCTCTTTATAGTGATCAATAGATCTTTGCTTCTGATCGATATTGTCTTGGGCGTTGATCACAGATTGCTCTAGTGCTTTTTTCTTTTCGCGTTTCTCTGGAAGAGTTGTTTCAAGATCACTCAATTTTTTATCAGTGGAGGCTAAATCTGTTGTGGCTTTAGCTAGAGCTTGCTTGTTCTGCTGAAGTTGACCGGCTAATGTGGCATCGGTCTGTGTGAGCTGGGCAAGTTCATTTTGCAATTTTAAAAGATTTGTTTTCTCGCGCTGAAGGCTATCTTGAAGGGGTTTTATTTTGGCTTGCTCGCGAGAGACATCGCTATCGACTTTGTTTTTTTGACTTTGCAAATTTGATTTTTCATTTTGCAGATCTTTTAATTCATCTGTTGTTTCATTGAGCCGATGTTCTACGCGGCGGATGCGATCCGATACTCGGTCCATGTCATTTGTGACATCTTGTATTTGTCTATAGACACGATCTTGATCTATTTGCACCTGCTCGAGGCGACCCAGAAGATCGGCGCGTTGAGCATCAAGATAGCCGAGTTGTTGGTTGTTATAATCAAAATTTTTGTACTGATTAGCCAGGGCCTCAGTTTCGCGTGTCATAGTGGGGTAGGCGGCGATGGATTGCTGCATACCTGCACCGAATACGATAGCACTAGCAAGGATGCTTTGTGTGACTCGTTGTAATTGATTTTTCAAATTTGAATTTGTCATATGTCCCCCCATGACGGTATTAGCTGGCTTTCAATGTAGCAAAGCTGATGCCAAATAATTTGGGGTCAATGTGCACCAGTTTTATCTATAATTCAAACCCACTGAGCATTTGATCAAAGAATTCGAAGGTATAAGTTGGGAGCCCAGCTCCTATACCTGAATCGCTGTTTAGCGTGGGATTTTGGCCTAGCAGTACGCTGCGTCCGGTAAAGTTCACGCCAGATCCGGCAAGTCCAATATCAAGTATGCGTGACTTTAAAGCGAGTGCAAAATAGTTCACTATCAAGGTTTGATTTGCGTTCAACCGATAGAATAAGGTCACAACAGAGCCGAACTGAACGATCTGGTTGACCATAACAATGCCTTGAATATTGATGACATTTGGCACCTGACCGTTAGCATCTAGCAACTTTACAATTCGCATCAAAGATTCATTTTTCTCGATATCCTGCTGACGAGCATAGCCGAAAACGCTTTGCATGTTTAAAAATGGCGCAGACTTTTCATCTAAAATTTTGGTGTTTTGAGCGGCCGTAATTATCTTAGCCCAGCTGTCTGGAAACAAAATTTTCGTCTCAATAGTAAACGCCTGGGCGTCGATTTGTTGATGTGCGTTTTTCGGATCAAGCCTTCGTATTGTCACAATATTGTGCAAATACTCTTTTGTGAAAGTTGAAATGGGCTTGTCTACAATGCCAGAGGAGTGGGCTTCAAAGACTTCTAGGTTCACTTTGCTATAGTCGCCCGGTATCATGAGCGGTCCAGAAGAGGGGCGTTTTAACCAATCAGACCATTTAAAAAGCTCCCACCCGTAATAAATTTGATTTTGCTGGGGGTGTAAACCGGTAAGAGATTTATCCAGGGGAATGCTTATAAGTTCTTTGTTGGCCGACACCTGGGGTGAAGGCGCTGAATGAGATAATGGCGAAAACATTGAAAATAAAAATGTGAGCATGGCGATAAGAGTTAAATTATTCATTTACTGAACCTCATTTTCATTTACAAAAATAATTTGGCTTTCACGATAGGCTTCAAGAATAGTATTGTTTGTCTGTGCGCCGAGTATTTCACCCGTGCGGCGATCTGTTTGCAGAAA
>JAGRAK010000191.1 GCA_020434645.1 Bdellovibrionales bacterium
ATATTATTTTTAATGAATTTGAACAACGTAAGGGTGAAATAGCATCCGGTATTGCTCGCCGAGTAGAGCGAGGAGCCATTGTTGTTGATCTTGGTCGTACCGAAGCTTATATCCCGCCTCGTGAACAAATCCCGGGTGAGCAATATAAGCCAGGTGATCGAATTCAAGGTTATATTGCGGATGTTCGTCAGACGACTCGTGGACCGCAGATTATTATGTCTCGTGCTGACGAACGATATCTTATGAAGCTTTTTGAAATTGAAGTTCCTGAAATTTATGACGGAATCGTTCAGATTATGGCGGCGGCTCGTGAGCCTGGGCAGCGAGCAAAAATTGCGGTTGTGTCGAAAGACGCTTCTGTAGATCCGGTAGGAGCCTGTGTCGGAATGAAGGGGTCACGCGTTCAAAATATCGTTCAAGAACTGCGTGGAGAAAAGATCGACATCGTCAATTGGGATGAAGACAATACACGATTTGTTTGCAACGCCTTAGCGCCAGCAGAAATATCAAAAGTATTTGTAGATGAAGCCAATAAAGCGATGGAAGTCGTTGTGCCTGATCACCAACTCAGTTTGGCTATCGGTCGCAAGGGTCAGAATGTGCGACTTGCAGCTAAACTTTCAAGCTGGAAGCTGGATATCGTCTCAGAAAGTTCATCATCACAACGTACGACAGAGGCCATCTTCAATCTTATGTTGGTGCCTTCGATGTCTGAAACGATGGCTCACAGTATTTACCAATCTGGATTTAGCTCTGTTCAGTCTCTAGCGGCTGCGGATGTTGAAGATATTATGAATATTCCAGGATATGACTCTCAAGAAAAAGCACAGAAATTAATAGATGATGCTGCGGGCTTGATTGAGAAATACAAGGCAGAAGGCAAGGAGCTTCCGAAAGCGCCTAAAGCACAAACAGTTGAGTCAGCTTCAGCAAGCTCTGGAAGCGCAAAGTCTCAGGCTGAACAACGTCTTAAAGAAGAGCTTGAACAATTAACAAGTAGTGAAAAATCAGCAGAAGCGGTAGTGGCTGCAGAAGCCGCCGCAACAGAAGCCGCAACGACTGCAGAAACAAAAGAATAAGGGTGCAATTTGAACCAAATGAAAGTTTTTGAATTTGCCAAAGAAATTGGAATTGAGACGATCTCACTTATGGATAAAATCCGTGAGTGGAAGCTCCCAATAAAGAGTCACATGGCCACTTTGGATGAAGAGCTGATCACATCTATTAAAGATAGGTTGCGAGAAGAAGAAGAGGCGTTGGCACCGAAGAAAAAGGGCAAAGCGAAAGCGGCTCCTAAAAAGGCAGCGGCAAAGAAAACAGCAGTTAAAAAATCGACCACGGTAGCAAAGCCAGTACGTGCTAAAACGAAAAAAGCAGCGGCAAAAGTAGAGAGCGAAGCTGAGGGTAAGGTTGAGGCCGCTCCCAAGGCTAAAGCAACGGTTACTAAAAAAGTCGGAAAAGGCATTATTCGCCGAAAAGCAGGAGAAATAGCAGCTCAAGCAGCAGCAGATGCCGAAGCCGCTGCTGCAGCAGCAGCAGCAGAGTCTGCTGAGGCACAAAGTACTGAGACTGATGAAACTGTAGAGGCCACTTCGGCTGACGAAACTTCAAATAAAGTTGGCACAAAAGGAGCCGTCCGCCGAAATATTGTGGGGCGCATGGATTTAAGTAAAGCGACTCGACCGCCAGCAGCTCCAGGTGGGGCGCCTCGCCCAGCGGCAGCATCAGCCGGGCGAAATATTCGCACTGGATTTTTTGCAACAGGAACACCTGAGCTCTCTCGACCTGAAACAGATTTTGAAGAAGAGCGTAAAAAAGAAGAGAAAAAGAAAAAAAATGCAGCAGCAAAAGAAGAGACCGTTCAAACATTCAATGCCTCTGATTTTCGTAAGCGCGAAGTTATTTTTCAGCCGAAGAAAAAGAAAGTGGCCTTGCGTGGTGACAGTAAAAAAACAAATATCACCGTACCCAAAGCTTCTAAGCGCGTTATAAAAGTTGAAAAGGCTATGACTGTGGCCGATTTAGCTCAAGCTATGGGTGTTAAAGCTCCGATTTTAATGAAAAAGCTGATGACCGATGGTGTGAAGGCGAGCATGAACACGCCTTTAGATTTTGATACTATCGCTTTGATCGCTCCAGAGTTTAACTTTGAAGCTGAAAATGTACATAAGTCAGTGGAGCAGATGGTTGATGAGGCTGCGTTTGGCGATCTTAACGCAAAAGAGATCACTCGTGCTCCCGTTGTAACAGTAATGGGTCACGTTGATCACGGTAAGACTTCATTGCTAGATGCTATTCGAAAAGCCAATGTCGTCGACAAAGAAGCTGGGGGTATTACCCAGCATATTGGGGCATATAAAGTTAAACTCGATGGTGGCAAAGAGATCACATTTTTAGATACTCCAGGACACGAAGCCTTTACTCAAATGCGAGCTCGAGGGGCTAATGTTACAGACATTGCCATTATTGTTGTGGCTGCAGATGATGGCGTTATGCCTCAAACGGCAGAGGCGATCAATCATGCCAAGGCAGCTGAAGTCCCGATTATTATTGCAGTCAATAAAATGGATAAGCCGGGCGCCAGTGCCGATAAAATTAAGCAGCAGTTAACAGAATTTCAGATTGTTCCAGAAGAGTGGGGCGGCTCCAACATATTTTGTGAAGTATCGGCTCTTAATAAAACGGGTATTCCAGAGTTACTCGAGCAAATACTGCTTGTAGCTGAAGTTGAAGATTTAAAAGCCAACGCCAGTCGTTCGGGTACGGGTATTGTAATTGAGGCGCGTCTTGATAAAGGTCGAGGCCCTGTGGCAACACTTCTTGTTCAAGACGGAACAGTTCGAGTGGGCGACGATATCGTTGTTGGTAAGGTCGCTGGACGAGTTCGCGCTATGATCAATGATCGTGGTGAAAATGTAAAAGAAGCTGGCCCAAGTGACCCGGTTGAGATTATCGGACTTTCTGAACCAGTTCTTGCAAGTGACCGTTTTGATATAGTGAAAGATGAGTCTATTTCTAGGGCTATTGCCGAGGCTCGAAAAATTGAAGCTGAAAAACCTATTGCGACTGGTAAAGAGGCAGTATCTCTTGAAGAGCTTTTTGCAAAAGTTCAAAAAGGCAGCGTTGTTGAACTAAACGTGGTTTTAAAGGCTGATGTTTCAGGGAGCTTAGAGGCTTTGCGAGGAATGCTTGAGAAAGCCGCTACTTCAGAGGTTAAAGTTAAAGTAATACATGCAAATGTGGGTGGAATCACAGAGACCGATATTCTTCTTGCTAGCACTTCAGGTGGTATCGTTCTTGGGTTTAATGTTCGGCCTGATACTTCAGCTATTCGTGTAGCCAAAGAGCGCAATGTAGATGTTAAAACTTATACGATTATATATGAGTTATTAGATGATGTGAAAAAGGCCATGGGCGGCCTTCTACAGCCAACACTAAAAGAAGTGGTGAATGGTCGCGCTGAAGTACGAGAAGTATTCGGTGTGCCAAAGGTTGGTAACATTGCCGGTTGTACAGTTACAGATGGTAAAATTACTCGTGCCGATCAGTGCCGACTCCTTCGTGAAGGCGTCATTATTTACACGGGTAAATTTAGCAGCTTAAAGCGATTTAAAGATGATGTACGTGAAGTCGCAAATGGCTTTGAGTGCGGTATCGGAATTGAAAACTTTAATGACATTAAAGTGGGAGATCAGATCGAGGCTTTTGTAATCGAGAAGATTGCAAGAGAGTTATAAGTGACTGTGAGTCGTCGCGTTCAGCGTGTAGAAAAAGAGCTGCAGCATATAGTGGCAAAATATCTAGTGCGTGGGTATAAGGGGCGACTCCGTGGTTTGGTTTCGGTCTCGCGGGTCGAGTCAAACCCAAAGCTTCGAACTGCAAAAGTTTATGTCAGCATTATGGGTTCAGACGAAGACCGTGACGCTTCATTAGAGAGCTTGAAAGATCATCTTCATGATATCCAGGCACATGTTAGTGAGCAGCTTCGCATGAAATATGTGCCTCGAATTTCAATAGTTCTTGATGAAGGGCTTCATCGTCTACTTCGGGTAGAGTCTCTGCTTCGGGATATTTCATTAGAGAAAAAAAGTACGGATCAGAACGATTCCGACGAGGAGTAACAGATGGCTCTTCATGGCCTTATATTGGTGAATAAGCCAACGGGCATTACAAGCCATGATGTGGTGAGCCGCGCTCGTCGTATATTGCATACGCGTGATGTCGGGCATACCGGCACTTTAGATCC
>JAGRAK010000192.1 GCA_020434645.1 Bdellovibrionales bacterium
GAGCTCTTGTGCCTGCGCGTGCCACTACTGAAATAAAACTAGATCTCAATTTAGATTCGAGAATAGGTTTAGATAAAATTAAAACATTTGATCCAAAAAATCCGTACAAAACGGCGGATTATTCAACAGGTGTTGAAATGTATGATTCTCAGGGGAACAAACATTTAACAACATTCTTCTTTAATAAAACAGCAGATCGCAGTTGGACATATCGCGGTATGGTTGATGGCGCAGAAGTGACGAACGGTAAACCGGGTGAGTTAGCTGAAGTCGTCTCTGGTAACATTACCTTCACAGTTGACGGTAAGCTTGATACTGAAGTCCAGTCAAAGTCGACGTTTAACTTTAAGGGTGGAGCTTTACAAAACCAACAGGTAAAAGTTGATTTTGGTAATTCGATCACGACAGATAAAGGAGATGGGCTAGACGGAACCAAGCAATATGGTAAAGAGTCAGATCTTATTAGCTGGAACCAAGACGGTGCGGCTGCGGGAACAATCACAAGCTTGTCATTTAATGATGAGGGCTATTTGACGGCTCTTTACTCAAATGGTTCTACTCAAGATTTAGCTCAGATTGCTCTGGCCAAATTTGAGAACCCAGAGGCCTTATTTAAAGTGGGTAACAACCGCTTAAAAGAAGCGCGTGACTCTGGACCGCCATCTGTTGGTAAGCCGAATAAAGGTGGCCGTGGTAAAGTTCTAGCAAAATCACTTGAGCGATCAACAGTTGATCTAGCGTTGGAGTTTGTTAGCTTGATTCAAAATCAAAGAGGCTTTCAAGCGAACGCGAAAACTATTACGACAACTGACCAATTGTTAGAAGAAGTCATTAATCTGAAGAGATAATAAATTAATAAAGTGAGCCTGTTGGCTCACCAGTTCTTAAGACCTCCAAGTCGGGATGCGAGCTCTAACGGGCTCGCATTTTTTTCATGCAGAGAATAAACTATGATATGTCTTGTTAAAATTAATTAGATAATATTTGCGCAAGTTGAATAAGATCTTTGTTCACATGCTTTTTTTGTTTCAAGCATTCAGACAACTCGACATGTACAAGATTGTCACCTTTTGTACCCACCATTATGTCACAGTTACCAGAGAGTAGTTGATCAACAGCGTTTGAACCCATACGAGAAGCGATCAATCGATCAAAAGCCGATGGTCTGCCACCACGCTGTATGTGCCCGAGTATGCAAACTGTTGCCAGATGTCCTGAGTTTTTGCGAATAGATTCGGCTAAATCATAAGCGCGACCGGGCTTAACTCCTTCAGCGGCAACTAAAATAGATGAATTCTTTCCGCGAGCCATTCCGCGCTTTATTAAATCAACTGTTTTATCAATTTGAAAAGGATGCTCTGGTATAAAAATATCTTCAGCGCCGCCGGCGAGTCCCGAGGCAACAGCAATAAATCCAGAGTCACGACCCATAACCTCAATAATAAAAAGGCGATCATGACTGGCCGCTGTATCACGAATGCGATCTATGGCATCAAGAGCTGTGTTAACCGCAGTATCAAATCCTATAGTGTGATCGGTGCCAAAAATATCATTGTCGATTGTACCCGGCACTCCGACTACAGGTATTTTATGTTCCTGCCAGAGGAGGTTTGCGGCAGTGAATGAGCCGTCGCCACCAATGCAAACTAGTGCATCAATGCCTTCTGAGCGTAAATTATCTACTGCAATTTTTCTATTTTCGGTTTTAATAAATTCAGGGCACCGACCGGCTTTTAATATGCTACCGCCACGTTGAATAATATTGGCAACAGAGCGAAGATCCATATCGGCAAATTGTTTTTCAAGCATCCCCGTATAGCCCTGAGTAATGCCAACGACTCTTAATTTTCGTAAAATTGCGGTACGCACAACTGCTCGAATGGCGGCATTCATTCCGGGGGCATCGCCACCGCTGGCATAAACGCCAATTGTCTTTATATTTTCTGGATTATATTTCGCCATTGTCATCCTCATCGAGTTTTAACTCGGTTTCACTATCAGGAGTTTGATTGTCTATTGGAACAGCATACTTTTCAGAAGCCCATTCTCCTAAGTCAATGAGTTGGCAGCGCTCTGAGCAAAACGGCCTATAGGAGTTTTCGGGCTTGTATTCGGTTAGTTTTTGGCAATTGGGACATTTTATCTTCTTGATAGACATATAATCTATATGACATTTGGATTCGAAAAAGTCATTCGAATCCGTAATAGTAATTAGCGGGCAGGGAGAGGGGGCTAGCGGTTAGCGATTTACGCGGTACATGATACCCGTGCCCACCAATTTGCTGCCATATGAGTTGTTGCCGTCGTTCGAAACATTACCGTAATAAATTTCTATCGGGATAGTGCTATCTGTGGCACGGCCAAGAAGAACAACTCGTAAAAATTTATTGTCATACTCATAAGGCAATAAGACTTGAGTATCTATGGCCGAATCACTATTAATTTTTTTCCAATTCACAAAGATTGGGGCTGGCGGCACCTGTTGGCTGCCGATGGCAACTGAACCAGATGTTGTTCCGCGATCTCCTCCAAAAAGGTAGTCATTCATTACAATTTCTACTCGTGGAGAAGCATTGTTCACCATGCTGCATGTATTGATCCATCCATTGTCACAACCAAGCAGACCATTCAGGAGATTTTTGTAGGCATTGCTACTTGAGACGGTGATTCCGCCTTGAAGAATAATCGCATTTTTGCCAGCAGGATTCACTCCATAACCAGGATCTACGGGCGGGCAGTAGCCATAAGCTGGATTGCAATAAATATTATTGCCGGCGCTATTGCCGCTATCTTTACTGCCGCATCCAACGAGCGTGGCCGTTGTGAGTGCGATAAATATAAGTGATCGAATAATAGTCTTCATAATAGAATTCTCCATTCTCTGAATGAAATATATTCACGAACTGTGCCAATACTTTGGTCGGGCTGGCGTGTAACTAGTTGATTTTAAAGCCTATATTTGCGGCTGTTTGGGTGTCCGAGTGTCGATTATTGGCGTTTTGGTGTGTTTTTAGCTCTAAAATGTGCCGTAAAATGTCGCTTATAGGGCGCTGCGGAGCTTAACTTAACTTTGTGCTAACTGCTGCGATTAAGGCAATTATGGCGGCTACTTTATGATTACTTAGATCTTTAAGGCCGTCGGTAAAAGTCTTATGGTGTTTTTCTTTGCCTACAGTGGCTCGGGCAAGGATGCTGCCGATATAAACACACACGAAGGTAATTAAAGCACTCTTATATTGATCCATAACTTTTAGCTTTCACTGAAGTGAAGGTGAAGTCAATGGGGCAGCATATGCGGTAGAGGCAGTCGACATCACGGTTCTAAGCCAAGCCGGCCAAGCCTCTAAACCAAGCAGGTCAAGCCTTTTGCGCAAGAGGTCATCTAATGACACGCATGATACGCTTTGCTTTCATTACTGCAGAAATAAAAATTACATATCTCGGGGGAGAAATGAAAATAAAATCTATCGGTAGAAATCTACTATTAGTTTCAATGGCAATCGCGATGTCGGCTTGTGGCGGATCAAAAGACGATGCTCCAGGTAATGGCGTATTGAATGATCCGAACTATAAAACATTTGTCGGCTTTTGGGAAATGTCAGAAACTTGTATGGATCAATTGGATGAATCAACAGGTAAATCTTCAAAATTTTGTTATGAAAATAATAATAAAAATGAAATGTATGAAGCGAAAGCAAATGGCAGCTTATATGATTTAGAAAACACTAAAATATGCCAGGCGCGCAATGGCGGAACGCTGAAATGTTTTGGTGAAATAATACTCAAGTTAAATGTGATCAGCGACGATGAAGTGACTCTGATATCGAATGCTAGCGATCAGGGTTTTGAAATCAAGTTTACTAGAATTACACAAGACACATTTTTAGATCGACAGAAGTTTACCCGTGAAAAACTGGCTTCAGCACGCGAAACTTTAAAACTTTTAAAAGGTAAAACCTTAACTCTGGTTAAGCAAATAGAGGCCGGGGAGTTTGAAGATTCAAGTTTCAATTATTCAGACGAAACCCCAGCCGATCAAATTGATGAAACTTTGGAGTATTCAGATTCTGTGTCTGGTGATGTTTACACTGAGCATAGACCGAAAGTGTTGAAGTTTATTAGCCCTAACCAGGTGAGAATTAACAATTTGTACACGAGTAGTTACGACATAGATATGTATAACGATGATGCGACTTTGTACCTCTCTTTATCTTTTGTAAATGGTAAGCTAGAATCT
>JAGRAK010000193.1 GCA_020434645.1 Bdellovibrionales bacterium
CCTTATAGTCAGCTGAACCATTCTCTGAGGTTCTCAATAGATCAAAGCACTTTGCCGCTTTTTTCTGATATTTTTTAACATGACCAATAAGTTCATGAATTTTTTCAATGTACTCTTTTTCTTCATATTGAGTTTCTTCGTCTTCAAGCCCACGGAAGATCGCCTTAACCTTAATACGGCCTTCATCTAAACGAATGCCGAGGTTGATGATCTCTTGTGTCCCGATTGGCGACATCAAAATAGCTCGAACGATTTCTCGCTCGCCCTTTTCAATGCGCTGAGCGATCTCGACTTCACCTTCGCGAGTAAGAAGAGACACTGAACCCATTTTTCGCAAATAAAGTCTTACCGGGTCGTTTGCACGCGGATCGCTATCTTCTTCTTCATCTTTTTCTTCATCATCAGCGGCACCTTCAGAAAACAAACTGCGCTCATCATCTTCGTCGCCGTCTTTCTTATTTTCAGAGTTGTCGGTAATTATTACACCATTTATGTCGAGTGCCTGCATAAACTGATCAAGCACATTTGCCAGTATAATCTCTTGCGGAAGGAGCTCATTGAGCTCCTCAATTGACAGTGCTCCACGCTCCTTGCCTAACTTAATAAAGCGCTGAATTTCTTCGAGAATAAGCGTTTGTTGCTCAGCTTCTGAGAGCACTTTTACGGCATTATCTTTTTCATTTTTTGTTTTTGATGAACTCATTAATTAGGACTCCCGGTCACGGCGTAAGGTGTGTTTGCTCTTTTGGATATTCATTATCTGTTCCAACTTTTCTAAGCGTTCTTCTTGTGGTGAATTTCGAAGAGATGCCGCAAGTTCTCGAGTCTGATTGCGGAAGAACTTCTCTTTCACCTGTCGTATACAGTCGTTCATGAGCTTGTCTAATGCTTCAGCGGTCATTGAACACATCGGCTCCCCCAAATATAGCGCCAAAGCTTTTGGATTATCCGTTAGAGTCATTAGATTGGCGGATAACTTATCAAATTCATTGGGCATTTGTCTATGGTAGCCTTGCGCTTTAACAAACATCTCGCGAACTCCTATATGAGTCATATTATCAATAATCTCAGACTGCCAGATGGCATTAAATCGTTCTGAGCTCATAAGAGCTATATTAAGCAAGAACAGTTCCGCACGCGAGGCACCCTCTAAAGTGATTCTCGCCCCCTTACCTATGACATCCTTCGGCATTTCGGGGGTTACTGGGTGTCTATTTTCAGCCAAATTGGCACGTGTAGAGGGCGTGCCAATGTTTTTTGAAACCCAAGAGGGCTCAACACTAATTTTTTGAGCAATTTCAGCTATATATAAATCTTTTAAGCGCGAGTCTTTCATGACGGCCATTAATGGACTCACTTCATTCAATAATACGATTTTATCCGCACTTGAACCGCGATAATCACGCAAATAACGATCTAAAACGACAGAAAATAAATCAGGTGCTGATTTTAATATCTCTTGAAGAGTGCTGACGCCTTTTTCATTTATAAAATCATCTGGGTCCATTTGATCCGGAAGCAAAATCGCTTTCGGCAAGAGATCTTCTTCTAATAAGACCGGAAGACTTCGCACAGCCGCTTTTTGCCCTGCCTCATCACCGTCAAATAGAACAATCACATTTTGTGAGTAACGTTTAATCAATCTTGCGTGATTAGGTGTTAAAGCCGTGCCGAGAGTGGCCACTACATTTTTGATTCCTGCCGCATAGAGTGCGACAAGATCCATATATCCCTCAACAATAATCACAGAATTTTCAGTACGTATATATTTTGCAGTTTCATTGAGCCCGTAAAAAGTATGGCCTTTAGAGAATATTTCTGACTCTGGGCTATTTAAATATTTAGGCATCTGCTCATCGGTAAAGGCACGGCCACCAAAACCGACACACTCCCCTTTGTGAGAGTAAATCGGGAACATCAAGCGATCACGAAATAAATCAAAATAACCGTCACCCTCTTTACGTTTACGAATTAAACCAAGCTCGGCCGCCATCGATAATGGAGCCTTAATTGCGTTTAAATGATTCACCAAGGTGTCCCACTGATTCGGAGCGTATCCGATCTGAAAAGTATTGATAATATCGGCCGAAAGCTTTCTGGTCTGACAGTATTTTTTTGCGTAGTGATCGTTTGGCAAATCAAGTAATTGATTATGTAAAACTTCTGCTGATATTGAATTGAGTTTAAATAATTTTTCTTTACGCGATTTCACTTCAGGTTTTATTCGCGTACTCGCATGTTCTGCTGGCAGCATGATACCGGCGCGATTGGCCAAATGCTCCACCGCTTCAGGAAAATTTAAGCCCTTTAATTCTTTTAGAGCTGTAAAAATTTGGCCGGATCTTTGACAGCCGAAACAGTGATAAACTTGCTTATCTTCGGATACAGAAAATGAAGGGGTCTTCTCGTTGTGACCCGGGAAGGGGCACAAACCCATAAGCCGCCCACCAGATCTTTTCAATTGAGTGAACTCCGAAAAGAGGTCGACTATATTGTTCGCATCGCGAACTTTGTCTATGAAGTCTTGACTAAATGTCACGAATGAGTCCCCACCGAGTTACACCAAGTTGGCAAAGGAGAATCAAAGCTCTCAAATTAAGAAAGCTTTGATTTTACAATTTCGCTAATAAGTTTACTGTCAGCAGCTCCAGCTGTTTTTGCAATGACTGCCTTAATCACTCCGCCCATGTCTTTCATCGACGACGCTTTCATTTCAGTCATAATTTCTGCAATTACTTTTTCTAGATCTGCACGCGGCATCTGTTTAGGCAAGTACGCCTCAAGGACTGCCAGTTGCACCTTTTCGTTATCAACTAAATCTAATCGACCAGCACTGGTGAATTGCTCGATGGAATCTTTATGCTGATTGCAGATTTTTTTGATTACAGCCATAACGTCTTGATCTGTTATGGCCGCCGGGCGCAATTCAATTTCACGATTCTTAATTGCCGACTGCAAAAAACGTATTGCTGAAAGCTTTGCAGCTTCTTGGTTTTTCATTGCGGTTTTTAAATCTGCTAAAATTGTTTCTTTCATTCCCATTATTGAGTTCCTTACTTAAAAGATAAAAGACGCTTATTCAGCGTCTTTTTTAAATGCCGGACGAGGACGACCTTTTTTCAATGCACGCTTACGAGCAGATATGCTCTTTTTCTTTTTGCGTACACTTGGTTTTTCGAAGTGCTCGCGTTTTTTTAACTCAGACAAAATGCCTGATTTTTCACAAGACTTTTTGAATCGACGAAACGCCTGTTCAAAAGCCTCATTGTCGCGAATTCTTACGATGGCCACCTAAATCACCTACCCTTCAAGTATTAATTATGAACCCCGTAGATCTAGCAAAAATAGTCAGAGAGTTTGATCATTTTTGTCTTTATATGCTTCGCGTTATGATATATGCTTTTATGAATGGAACCAAAAGACTACATGGCAAGAGCCCTTGAACTCGCTCAAAGAGCTGCAGATTGCGGAGACGTCCCTGTTGGTGCATTAATCGTTAGAAATGGCGAAATTTTAGCTGAAGCCTACAATGAAAAAGAATCGTTAAAAGTGCCCTCGTGCCATGCTGAAATGCTCGCTATCGAACGAGCCGCTCTGAAATTAGACCGCTGGCGGCTTATTGATTGCGATCTTTACGTCACTTTAGAGCCCTGCCTCATGTGTGCTGGCGCCATAGTGCAAGCGCGACTTCGCTCAGTCATTTATGGCGCCAAAGACCCAAAAGCCGGAGCTGTTGAATCGATTTATCAAGTTTTGTCTGATGGGCGCCTGAATCATCGCCCACTTCTTGTGAGTGGAGTGCTTGAGCAAGAGTGCTCTGAGATGTTAAAGAACTTCTTTGCAGAACGCCGCAAATAATTTTTTCTGATCATGATACGGAGAGGTGGCCGAGTGGCTGAAGGCGCACGCTTGGAAAGCGGTTGTTGACGTTGATTTTATTCAGTTTTCTGGTGCAAGGTGTACGCTAGGTGAACACCAACCATCAAAATAGGTATAAAGGGATCGAAAAAGGAGTTTGATTTTAGAAATTGAAATTTAGCTAGATGTTTGAAAATACGGAAAGGTGGCCGAGTGGCTGAAGGCGTGCGCTTGGAAAGCGTATAAAGGTTAACCCCTTTCGAGAGTTCGAATCTCTCCCTTTCCGCCATTTTTTGCTGAGGGACTTTTGGAAGACGAAGATTTTAACGAAAACATCCGGAAGACAATCA
>JAGRAK010000194.1 GCA_020434645.1 Bdellovibrionales bacterium
ACCTTATAGAGGGGTAAAAACTTAACTCCCTTTTTTTGATTCAAGTAGGCCCCATCTGGGCTACGCACTAAGCCATCAACATCAGTTGAATCAAAACTCACTTCTTGAGTCTTTTTATAGACTTTCTTCTTGGCTTCTGCATGAGAGCCAATTGAAATTAAAAAAACAATGAGAATTAAGAAATACTTCATTTGCGCACCTTCTTTTTAGACTTATCAGAAGAATCAGAAATCTTTTTATCAGTTGATTTAGACTTATTAATTATTAGCTCTAAACGATTGATTTTTTCATTTACATTTACAGGGACATCTCCAGCTGGATAGCGCTGTTCACTTAAAATAGTTTTAATTCTCTTATAAGTCGAAAGTGCTTGAGCATAATCTTTTTGCGATATTTCATATATTTCAGCTAATTTAAATCTATAAGCCAATGTTCGTGGGCTCATATTCACAGCTTGCTCGTACAATTCTGCCGCCGCTGCCGCATTACCCATAATCAGCTTTGTCTCTGCAAGCCCAGCAACTGCGCCCACATGATTTGGATTTATCGTCATGACCGCTAGAAAGTGCTTTTGAGCCAGGTCGAAACTCTGATCTCTAAAATAAAGTTCTGCTAAAAACAAATGAGGATCTAAAAACTTAGGGTTTTCTTTGATTGCATAATTAAAAGATTCAACAGCCCGTGAATACTCACCCAATTGCCATAAAACGCGAGCTTTTTGATAATAGAGCATACCCATTTTAGGAGATTTATTAATTGAGAGTTCAATCATCCACAATGCTCTCGTATACTCGCCCTTACCTTCAGCGGCTAAACTTAAATAATAAGATCCCCAAGGGGTTAAATGATGTTTTTGTGCAATTGAATTACCAATCTGCTCAACACGCTCATATTGACGCAAACGAACACAGTCATTTGCAATTTTTGTTAGGTTAACTAAGTTTTCTTTACGCCATGATTTATCACTCGATGGGCACTGATGAGCAGCAGGAGTCGATTCGCCCCTTGTGCTTATATAGGCTGAATCCGGCAAAGCCGGGTACTGAGATTTTGCATCGAGCTTACTTGTCTTAGATCCACCAGACGCGCAGCCCACCATAAAAGCAGAACATAGCGCGCACAAAACAAATGCTAGTGAAGACTTCATGATCCCACCCCATCAAGATTCGGTAAAACAATATGTGCTGGCTGAAGTTTGACTACCCCAACTTCTTTTACTACTTGTTGATTTAACTTTTTCATTTCTTCTTGAAGATCCAAGACAATTTGATCATGGACACCGAGCTCTTTAGCAACGCTAAAGGCCTGAAGCTTCGTCTCTATTCCTTTTTCTTCCATCGGTATGGCTAACTTATCCATTTCAGAGCGAAAGGCCTGGGCCTCTTCTTCTGGGATCCCTGTAGGAATAGGCATAGATCGTAAAGCCTCATTATAATGCAAATAACAATCAGCAAGAGCGCTGTACGCTTTTACCGCAACAAGGGGATCACCGTATTTTGCGGCTGACTGATATGCGACTTGAGCCTTACTGAGTTTTTCTGTTTTTAGAGTGAGAACCATCTGCACTTTATCAAGACGACTTTTTACGCTTTGATTACGAAATTCGCGTTCGAGTACGCGCGCCTGCGTAAGTCGTGCGCGAGCAAGTGCATTCTTAGATGCCCCCGCATTTTCTAACGAAATAATTTTTTTAGCTGAATTAAATGCCTCTTCATATTCTTTATTATCATAAGCTTGCTCAACAAAATAAACCGAAGCAAGACTCGCTTGTGGCTGACGACCCGTTTTAATTATTTCTTTCAGTAAAATTTCACGCTCTTTTACCTTGTTATCTTGTCGTGCCATGTATTCAAGTTGCTCAAGTGCACGAAACCCTGATGGAGTGCTGGCATCCCCCTTTACACTTTCATACAAAGGACGAGCTTTTTTGAAATTATTTGATAAGGCGTAAAAATCTGCAGCGAGAGTTGTCCACTTCGTCTTTTGCGCCTTATCAACATGAGCCAGTGTGACTAAGACTTGAGCGGCTTCACTAAGCTGGCCTAAAGACTCATATGTTTGTGCAGCTTTCATTAGTGCATCTAAGCCCTCTTTGGTATTTGGATATTTTTCATAGTACGCAACAGCGCTTTGAGCGCCAGCCATTAAATCCCCTGATTTATAATGCAGCTGTGTTGAATTCCAAAGTGCTTTTTGTGTTAATTTTGATGTTGGGTTTACCTTAGCAAAGGTCTGATACTCTTTGATAGCTTCTGCGTACTGACCCTTCGCCTCGAGATTCTGAATAATGAAAAAATATGATTCTTCATAAACTTTCGTTAATGTTTCGGCACGCTCCCCACTCACACTCTTACGGAGCTGATTAGAGTAATCGCGTAAACTGACATAATCTTTCTTAATATTTAATATATCGAGGTATAAGTCTTGTGACTTAATGCCTTTTTCAATTTTCGCGTAGTCACTTCCGAGTTTATAAAAAGTAGGGGCAGCTTCATCATATCGCCCTTTTTCATATGCTATAAAAGCGACCTTAAAAAGAATATCAAGCTTATATCGCCCATCTTTAGTTTGAGTTAAATAATCATTAGCTAAATATTTAAATGTGTTCTCGTCCTTATCACTCCATTTATCTTTTACGGCTTTTTCTAATGAAATAATGGCGTAGTAACGAGCATCATGACCAATTTTTTTATCTTGTGTTTGCTTAGCTGTAATCGCATATTGCTCACTCGCATCACGGTATTTCTCACGCTTAAAAAGCAATTCTCCATAAACAAAGCGAGCCTTATTCGAATCTTCACTCGTTGCATCTGCTTTTAAGTATAAAGAAAATGCTTTTTCAGCTGAATCAGCAAGCTCGATCTGATTTGCATCTGCTTGCCATAGCTTGAGCCACTTGTTGGCATAACCTAGTGCCATTTGATTAAATAACTTCTGACACTCTTTCAACTGCTCTGGTTCTTTTGATTGTGCTTTTGACCATGAACTAGATGGTTCACATAAAGCATTAAAATTACCAAGCAATGTCACAACGTCTCGACGCTTTTTAAGTTTCTCTGAGGCCTCCATTAACTCAACATAAGCCACAGGTATGTAGTTAGACGTCGGCATACGCTTTAAGTACTCTGTTAATACAATGCGCATATCACTATGACGGCTGTGTCGTTTATATAAACTTGATAGCTTTAAAATGGACGGAGACACATCTAGATCTGCTGATTGAGAATCAAAATATTTAAATGCATCTTTTGCAGATCGCACATCTTCATAGAAAAGCGCCATATCAATCAGTGCTTCTTTTCTTAAATCTAGACGTGCATCTATCCCCTGCTCTTTTACAAATTTGCCATATCGAATAACATCTTCAAGCTCTTTAAGGCCAGCATCAGCGTCACGCATATTGTAATGAGTCCAGCCCGCTTTATATATACCGTACGGATAGACAAGGCTGTCTGGGTATTTTCTAATTGCTGTAAAATGCGTAAGCGCCTTTTTAAATTGTTTATTACTAAATTGAATTTCACCTAGTGCTAAATGTGCATCCGGCAAAAGTATCGAGTTCGGAAAATCATTTATTAATTTTAGAAATTTCTTTTCTGCATTTTTATGATTGTTAATTTGCTGATTCGCGAAGGCATTATTAAATACAACGGTATCAATTTTATCAAATCGAGGAAATCTTTTTTCAATTTGATCAAATAATTGAATTGCAGCCATAACTTGTTTTTTAGAAGCTGCATTTTTAACAATTTTTGGCGAAAAACCTAATGCTAAGCCTTCTGAACGATGACCCTCTAAAAAGCGTTCAGTTTTTGCTCTGCGCATGTGCAATTCAGCTAAACGCATTAGCAAATCAGCTTCTAGCTCTGTATTTTTGTATTTTCTGATAAGTAGATGAATTTGATCCATTGCCTTTTGTTCTTGTGCGGCAATCAGAAGTTCTGCTGCGAGTGCTTTTTTGTCATTACCGGTTTCATCATTATTTTTGTATTTTAAACTAGATAGGCCAGAATCACCGTGCGTTGAGCTTTTTTTAGACTTTGCATATGACGCTGGCGTTAGCAGTGATGCTACAGTCAAAGTCATAATGGCAATATTTAATTTTCTAAAGCTCATGCATGTACCCAAATCCTTACTTTTAGCTCTCAAGGTACATTCAACAAATGAGCTGTCTTGCGATAAGTTTTACTACTACGACACTTATG
>JAGRAK010000195.1 GCA_020434645.1 Bdellovibrionales bacterium
ATTGTGTCTGATTTATGAGCGCGAAAAAAGTTTTTATTTTCATAGTAATATAGTGAAGAGCCCCAAGCAGCTGGGCCAATAAAATAGACGCGCGCACCAGAAGCCTCAACCGGGACACCATAAAAGCCATTAAATGAAAATAGTGGCTCTTGGCCACGCATCATTGTGCGCTTTTTTGCGAATTGCTTAAAGTAATAAGCATTTTGATCATCCCCAATTATTCCAGACGAAGAAGACTGACCAATGTGCTGTTTGTTTTTGGTGTTGGTGTAGAGGTCGGGACTTACAAATGAGCTTTTTGCATTCGCCCAAAGCATTTGCCCAGCTTTTTGGTCGTAAACATATTTATCTAAATATTTTTTGCTAAAGCGGTAATTTTCACCATAGAGACCGGCACGTTTTTCACGATTGTTTATGGGCTCGCTACTTGCGGCCACGAGGTTATTTTTATTATCTCGAAATAGTTTACCCATGGGCATGTTGACCGTTTTTTCAGTCCAGCGCTTAGTTTTTAGATTAAAAATACGAGCGACAGGCAGTTTTCTGCCGTCAGTAGTGAGCGTTCGAATTTCATTTTGGTCTTTAGTAAGTCCCGGGTGGGCAAGAGAAGTAAAGAGTGGCCGTTCTTTTGCTGACTGCTGGCTTTCAGACATTGGGCGCCAGTAATCTAAGAAGCGTTTGAGGGCTAAATTATAACTAATCCCAAAAGTTTCGATAAATGGGTCATTTACATTAAATGGATTAAATTTGTAGTCGGCGTGATTGTAAAAATAGCGATTAGCAGCGTCAGTGCCATGATTGCGCGCGAGATCTAAAAAGAAAAATCCACCGATCAAGTATTTTTCGCGACCAAACGGAAACTCAATGTGCTCATTCATTAAGCGCGCGGTTGTGATGTCTCCGGCTTTGGTCATTTGCAAAAGTAGGGCGCGCGAAGCGCCGCTATAGAGCCGGCCGCCATTACCAAAGCGGCTCTCATTAAATGTAGAATTACCTTCAAGTAAAAAGGCGGGCAAAAAGGCGTTTGATAATTCGGTGTAAGTAAAGGGCGGCAGAATGGCCGCTCCCGTTAAGTCACTGGGTCCAAACGTATTTTTTAATGTTTGGGCATAACCGCGCTTAATGTTGAGTTGGTATAGGTGCGATGTTTCGTGGCTGAGTAGAGTGTAGAGCCACGAGCCCACAGAAAATTCATCGATAATTTCAGCACCCCCGCTGTAGTAAACCGTGAGTAGGCGGGGTAGAGGTGTGGCAAATCCATTGGCTATTTGATTATGAGTTGAGGCCAGAACAAGTGTAGCTTGTTCGTCAAATACCCAGTTGTACTCTTTTTCGTAAATATTTTTAAAAAGCTGATTGTATTTTATAAGTTCAGGCAGCAGGGCGCGCTCACTGGCCGTGTATATGTATCGATAGCTGCCTTCGTCATTAACAAAGTAGTCTTGATCATTCGGTACGAGAAAACGCATTTGGGCAAAACTTGAAGTCGAAATGAAGAGGCCAAGAAGTGCAAAGATAGAGCGGATCATTTAACTTTTCCTCAATATGGGCATTGGTTTAAAATCGTCTGTTGCAACGGTTATAATTAGGTTGAATAATGTGAGAGTCAAATCGCATTTAAAATCGTGAAGTTTTATAAGGGGATGTAAATTTTGAAATTATTAATTATTGGGGCGCTAGGAGCACTGGGGGTCTTGTTACGTTATGGCTTATCTCAATATATGCCGCCGAGTTCATTTACGTGGCCGGTGCTGGCTGTGAATGTTGTAGGGAGCTTCATTGCCGGTGTCATTTTTACAATGCATATTGCTCCAAGTGAGGGCGCGCATCCTTGGGCATCACTAGTGCTCATCGGAGTATTAGGTGGATTAACAACCTTCTCTTCATACGCCTTAGACACTGTGCGTCTTCTAGAGAGCTCTGCGTGGTCTTTAGCTCTGCTCAATATAGGTTTAAATAATTTTCTGAGCATCGGAGCTTGCTATTTGGGTGTAAAATTACCTCTCTATATCTAAGCAAAATATGCGAAAAAATTACGCAAATTTGAGTTTTTAGGTTTTCTGTTGTATAAGAATTTGTGCATTACTTTAGGAGGCATAAGTGCTTAATCCCGATCAGACGAATCAGCAGCCAAACGAAATATTGAACCGCGTTAATCAAACTACGGCGCCGAATCCAACGCCAGATCTTCCTGAAGATTCAACTCTTATTGAGTCAGATGACGATATTCTATTTATTGATAGCATAGATAATATTTTAGATCTTACAGAAGAGCAGTACCCAGTATTTACTCTAGCTAAAAACAAAGCTCGTTTTTTGCGAATGCTCACTTGGTACAAGCAAAAAGAAACCTGGCTTGATGTTGCGCCGATTAGCGGTGTCTCTCGTCAGTTCAAGCAGCAAACAAAAGAGCTTGAAGGCATTCGTGCCCATAAGCTTGATTACGAAATGGAGCTTGAGACAGGCACGTTGACGCCAAGTCAGCGTTCATACCGACGTGACGAACTTAAAATGTGTAAGGTTCACGAGAAAATGGCGGTTCACCTAATTGCAAAAATGCAGGTGAAGATTAAGTCAGGTCGAAGATAGAAATCATTCTTAAATTTAAAGTGCGTAAATAAGGGATACATTAGGTGTCCCTTTTTTATTTTCCATTGGAGAAGGTCTAGGAAAGAGTTGCTCTCCTTTGATTCTATTATTGACTTCAGATGATCTAATAAAGTGTTGCCTCATTTTATTTCGTTTATAATTTCAATGGGTTATTTCATTTTGAGAAAAATCGGCAAAATTTTCCTAATTTTCTCAGATTGGGTCGCCGATAGGTTATTTGTGAGTCAATCATCGACTTAAATTGAACCTATTTGGGAGGTATTTAATGGTACGTTCAACAGTCATCCTCGTCAGTAACGATCGTTCTGAGGTGGAGAAATTTCGAAACTTTGCTCAGGGGCAGGGTGTAACAGTTCAAGTGTATTCAACATCTGAGTGGGCGCAAGGGTTAAACGACCCTGAGTTTCGTCGTAAAGTGGGTGGCAATGTGCCATCATTAGCTGTCGGTCAAGGGTCCATGGATTCGGGAGCAAAAATTCTTCCATTCCCAGGGGGCGGAAATACCTCTCAAAATTCACAAGCTCAAAATGGAAAAGTGCGAACAATTAATGAACTAGAAAGCATTGCGATTGAAAATGCCATTCATGAATATAATGGAAATCTGACTGAAGCTGCAAAAGCTTTAGGTATTGGACGTGCCACACTTTACCGAAAAGTGAAACAATACAATATTGATCCATCTTCTGCGCGAAAAAGAAGAGCTGCTTAAGTTATCAATATTCTCATATGAATTGAGACACCCACATTTGAAAAAATGTGGGTTTTCTTATTTAAAGACTTAAAAATTTACTTGGCATCTTTTTCGCAGACCTTAAAGACTCTTCCCTTAGTTGTGAGTGAGAAAAGAGACTTCGTCCGGTGACATAGGAAAAATCCGAATATTGGATTTTTTAATTGGGGCTGTGGAAAACTCATTTGCGTCATACACGCTCAAAGTGCCTTTAATTTTGAATTGAGCGTAGATAGAACGTAAATTGGGCAGACATTTTAGCAGATTTATGATTAATTACTTATCTTCTGGAGGATGAATTTTGGCCAAAAAGAAAACTTTCAAAAAAACTACAAACGTAAAAAGAATCCTTCCCAAGAAATCACCAGATATTCCTGTGACGAAAAAGTATTGGGATGAGTTGAGAGCAGAATTAAAGTCAGATGCGACGTCAATCAATTTGAGATTAAGTTCAGTTGATGCCAAAGTGGACGCGCTCCACATGGAGATGAATTCTAAATTTGAAAAGGTAAACTCTCGATTTGAAGAGATGAACTCTAAATTTCAAGAGGTGAACTCTCGGTTTGGAGAGATAAATTCTAAATTTGAAAAGGTAAACTCTCGGTTTGAAGAGGTGAACTCTAACTTTGAAAAAATCCTTGCGGTCACTCATAGAACGAATGCTCTTGTGGAAGCTCAAGAAGATAGAAATCGTTATGTGCTTGATGGTTATACTCAGCTTTTTCAAAGACAAGAAATCTTGGAAGAAAAAATGGATCGAGGTTTTTTAGAAATCAAAAAGCTTATACAAGGGCATTAAGGTTTACTGG
>JAGRAK010000196.1 GCA_020434645.1 Bdellovibrionales bacterium
ATTGAGGCATAATTTGATTCATCTCTTTTGTTAACCTTGTGACCTCGATAGACATTTTGTCTAAATTCATAAAAAGAGGGTCCATTCTATCAAACATTTTAACAAAGGCCTGTGTTCGCTTCGGGTCGGCAAAGGCCTGAGCTAGTACTGATACGTTTTGCATTAAGCCCTCTACTGTGCCTAAAAATGGCCCGAGCTTTTTACCACTAACAAGTTCAAGCATATCAAATGACATTTCTGATTCTAACATTGCTCCATTTTGTACGACTTCTTCTTCATTTGATCCCACAGTGAGCTCAATGGCTTTGTCACCGATCACAAATGGCCTAACGATGTATACTTTTGAATCTTTACGAATTTGTTTATGAAACTTTTCAGAAATATTAAAATGCACAATGATATTGTCTGCAGCGATGAGTTCAACATCTGTGATTTCGCCCGCCCGAATGCCTGAAATTGTAACTTGTGACCCTGGCCTCAAACCATCTGCTGAAAGAACTTTCGTTTTAAATTCAACTTTAGCCTGAAACCAACCCTTTTTAATTGCGGCCAGAACTGTAAGCGAAGCTGCCCCGACCATGGCCACAACAATAAATATACCGGCGATTCTTTCAATTTTCTGAAATTTCACTTTCATGCAGCCCTCGTCTGTTCTTTTGTTATCTTTTGAACCGAACCCATATCAATTAGTATCGGATTTAATTTCTTCATAAACTGGTCATCGTCTGACGCCACAAATACATGCTGAAGCCGACCTGCATTTTTTTTATTTATTATAAGCTCCGCAAGGCGATCGCGAACTTCTCCTTGTAGCCCAGTTGTCGGGTCATCTAGTAGGAGCAACTCAGGCTCGTGCACAAAAGCTCTCGCAACACATGTTGCCTTTCTTAGCCCACCCACCACTGAAGAAGGCCTCTCTTGCGAAAATTTATCTATATTAAAGATTCTCATATACTCATTGATGCGAGAAACGATTTCTTCGGGGTTTGCAATTTCAAAATTGTGATACTGGTTTGCTAAAAGCAGATTGGCTACAAGTGTTCTGTTATTAATGAGGCCACCAAAATCAAAGCTGTACCCCATATTGCACCTCATTGGGGTGAACTCTTCAAAAGTCATTTCGCTTATCGCCTGACCATTAACCAGAACCTGTCCTTTTGTAGGCATGAGCAGTCCACAAATCATTTTTATCAACACCGATTTACCTGTACCACTCACTCCCCGTAACCAAACAATTTTATTCATCGGAAGATCAAGACTAAAATCACTAAATACAGCGGCACCATTTCGTGATGAGAAAGAGACCGAATCAAATGAAATAGACTCAATTGACTCTCTCTTCATTACAAGATCCCCATTTGCACAAGCTGGTTCAGATAAAACAGGATGGAAACAATTATATTAAACCCGACGACATAAATAATACTTTTCACAACACCATTTGTGGTGGCTTGTGGCACCTCGTAAGGATGATTCACTTGCAACCCCTGATAACAGCAGATTGTGAAAATAATGGCGCCCCCTACAATATTTTTACATGCTAGTAGCAACACGTCTTCTTTTGAAAGAACTTGCATAATCGCGTCTATATAAAAATTAAGCGGTATATTTAAAAAAAGTTTTGAAAAAATAAATCCACTAATAAAGGCGACGTACGTAAAGTAGAGCGTCAGGCAGAGCACGCTTATTACGCCACCAATTAAGCGAGGGAACACAATAAAACTCAGTGGATTTATACCCATGACTTCAAGTGCTTCAATTTCTCGGTTCACTTTCATATTGCCTAGCTCAGACGCAACAGCCGTACCGGAGCGAGCAATTACAATCAGAGCCGTTAGTAGTGGTGCCACTTCACGCACAATCAGCATAACCATCAACTGACCCACCATATTGCCACCGCCGAGAATATTAAACTGCGAAGACGATTGCAAAATGACTATACTACTTGTGGCAATCGCCATACCGCTAATAAGCGGCAGTGCCTGATATCCTGTGAAATACACTTGTGCAAAGACGACCTGTAAAATTGAGGCAAAGCTTTGATTTCTTGTCATAACAGTTGTGCGAATAGACAAATAAAACATAAGTAAAATTTGACTTGTATACTCAAACTGCTGAATCGCTTTGCGACCTATATTATCAATAAAACCAAGTGGAGAGAGTTGAATATTCATACAACAAACTTATCGGAAATTTTTACGATTTTTAGAGCAAAACTAGACTTATTAATATGCCCAAAGGTCATAAAATATTGACTTTGTGGTCTCAATAAAAAGCTCCACTTTAGTCGGCTCATACTGTCCGGCCACAATAGCCCGCGTGTAAATCGGAAAATCGTGTGGAAAGACCGCTCTAAAAATACTATAACTTCTATGCATATGCATTCGAGAGGTCACAAGAATTATATCTCGACAACGTAAGGCCTCGACTAAGGGCAGGCTCTGCTGAGCATTACCATACGTGGTGGCTGACCTTTTCTCTAAGATCACGTCTTCTTCACTCATTGATCCATAGTAAGGCCATTGCGGAAAAATATCGCGAAGTTGCGCAAATTGATAAACGCCTGAAATAATAAGTTTCTTAACACGACCTTGCGAGAGTAAATCAAAGCCCTCGCGAACACGCCCTGGACCACCGGTTAAAACCACTGCGCAATCCGCGCGATGATCTTGCGTCCACGCCGTCACTTCTTGCGCTAAAATTTTTTTACCATGCCTGTAGTAAGAAACACCCAGAATCAAAACGAGCACAACAAAGACAACTAAAGCGACGCGCTTTTGCAGCATTAAAGCCTCTTGGCAATCACTTCAATTTCAACAGAAACACCCTTTGGTAAACCTGAAACCTCTACTGTTGAACGCGCAGGTGGAGCACTCGTAAAATAATTGGCGTAGATCTCATTCACGGTAGAAAAGTCACTCATGCTTGTTAAAAATATTGTGGTTTTCACAATATTTGAAAAGTTAAGATCAGCTGCTGATAACACAGCTTCAATATTGGTCATGACTTTTTTTGTTTGCTCCGCCACTCCGCCCAAAACAATTTGCCCTGTTTTGGCATCAAGTGGTATTTGACCTGAGCAAAAAATAAGCCCACCGACTTCGACCGCTTGAGAGTATGGACCAATTGGCGCCGGCGCTTGGTCTGAGACATGTACTTTTTTAAACATAAAATCCTCTACTTAAAAATAAAAAATAATGCCGGCCTTCATCGGGCCTTGGCCAATTGTACGAAAGCGCACTTGACTATCGATTGATGTCACACCAACACCTGCTTCAAAGCTGAAGCCTAGATTTTCAAGCCCTGTGAAGAAGAACTCACCACCACAAAAGCCCGTAAGCTCAAATCCTGAGTCGCTCGATGTCGAAGTGTTTGCTGCGTTGGGCACCTCAAGAGTAATCAAGCCAGCGCCCGTGCCCATATAAAAATTCAAATTGTCTTCAGTGAAGATGATTCTGTAGAGCTTCACCATGAAACCAAATTTTGCATTGTCTTCTTGAGTGTCGACACCCAGATCTGCGCCAAACCCAAGTTTCGGGTCAGGCCAATACCGCAAAGCAAGGCTAGGCATTGGCTCCGAGAATTGGTCGGTGTAGCCTACACCAAGCCGATTGCCGAGCTCTTTAGCAAAACATGATGTTGAAAATGCAGCGGAGAGCAGGATCGAAAATAGGCCAGTTGTTAATAGTGTTTTCAATAGATGCATAATTCCTCCAGTGATGACTGACATTAACGCTCTAAGTAGAGAGAATTTCAAGATATTATTTACTTGATTAAATATAGCTCGGAGGGTTAAAAATATCCTCTTGATTACAAAGAGGGCCCTTAGCTCAGCTGGGAGAGCGCTAGCATGGCATGTTAGAGGTCAGCGGTTCGATCCCGCTAGGGTCCACCAAAGTTTTTAAGAAATCTAGGTCGCGAAAGTAGAAAAATAAAGAGCAAAAAGAATATCAAACCCTTATAGATTTAAGGTCGCCGAGTTCGACTCAAACGAAACAGCCTCTCACTGCCCTGGTCAGCCTCGAATTGGCTACCAGATGGCTACGCTTTGGCTACCGACCGGTAGTGCCAAATCCTGCTACAAATTCTATAGCAATCACAGCTAAGTACAGGAAATCTCTCACTCAGCACCGCTCTCCCA
>JAGRAK010000197.1 GCA_020434645.1 Bdellovibrionales bacterium
GGGGTGAGTAGGCCGCGTCTTGCACGCATAAATTCAGATGGCAGTCTTGATACGAGTTTTGTGCACACAGGGTCAGGGCTAAATAACTTCGTCACTTCTCTATTATTACAAAGTGACGGTAAAGTTTTAGTGGGTGGTGATTTTAGCTCTTACAATGGAGTGAGTGCTCCGCGTCTTGCACGTATTAATTCAGATGGTAGCCTTGATACAAGTTTTGTGCAGACGGGGTCAGGGTTAAATAACATAGTCAATGCCTTATCATTACAAAGTGACGGTAAAATTTCAGTGGGCGGTCAGTTCACCGCCTATGACACCCAAAATGCGTGGCACTTAAAAGCTTTCACTCCACCAAATAGTATCTCTATCGGCAATCTAGTAAATAGTGCGATCACACAAACTTCGTTCACTTCGACCATCGGGTTTCATGGTGACTTAAATAATAATGCCACGTTCACATTAAAATGGTGCAACCAAACTGACAACGCGGGCTGCACACCTGCAAATGACGCCACCATGTCGTGGGTGCCGGCGACAAGTACATACAGTGTGAATTTGTCCGGCTTCTCAAATCCGAATGATCCAGGCGATGTATTGAAATTGCAAATTGTGGTGACTGATCCTGACGGCGTAACGGGCTCGCCACTGAATTCGACAGTCACCCTCGCGCCATAACGTATTGGCGGTGCTTGGCCTTCTCCTTGCAATCTTAGTGGGCTTTAAACCACGAGCACGCGAGGTCTGAATATATGCGAGATCAAATCAACTCTATGTTTTTTGCGACGTTTTTTGTCAGTCTTGTCATATTGTTAGGCGATTCTACAGTGGCAGGGGCGCAAGAGATTAACCCTTGTGAAGACAATATTATACGCGTGAATGAATACCGAATTCAAACCATGCAGTCTCGGCGCGGAGAGCAAGAGTGCTTCATCTACTTATCGCAAAGTAATAGTGTAGACGACATGTATAAGCGACTGATCTGGAACTCAAATGGCGAATTTGTGGTCTTCTACTCTTTCGGCAAAGGGTCTGCTAATACTCAAACAGGCGCAAAAAATTATTACTTCTTGCCGCAAAGCCAAAGTTTGAAATTAGAAATAATCGGCGCAGATGTGATTCAAGTGACAACAGCAAATGGTGTGGAGATGAGATTTAATACGGTTTCTGGCGTATTCGAAGATATTTCAGGAGTTCAGTTCACGCAAAATATAAATTTTAATAGAAGCTCACCAAACTGGATTCAGCTTATTGGTTCTCAAAGCTTTATATTTGAGTCAGAGTTTAAAATCGGCAGCTCCCCTAAAGAATATCAATTTGGTCAGGTGAATATGATTAAATCTGGTTATACTTGTAATGCAAACAATCAGAATCTGTTTTCTTATAGTTCAGAGGAGCCGAGCCTTAAGATTAAAACACAAGAGCAGTTAAATGCACTTGTGCAACAAAGATGTGTGTACACGTTTTAATTTGGCATTAGATACTGAACCGGCTTGTAATTTTTTAAATGAAGTTCTACATACTGAATCACTTCATCTGCTATTTTCTGATGCCCTTTTTGATTTGGATGAACGTCTAGCCCCTCAAAATCTTCGGGTGTGAGAATTTCATAAAAATTAGGCCCAAGCTGAACACTCCTAATACTTAAAGAGTAAGAGCGTAAGCTATTAATATAACGCTTAATTCTTTTATCAACTTCTTCGCCATCATAAAATCTTTTTGGCGGAGGGAGTAGGATTATACTTTCAACCCCAGCTTTTGTTAGTTGACCGATAATTTTAAAAATATTTAAAGAGTAGGTGAGTACATCGGTTGGGTTGGGTTTCATGAACCCGACAGCATCATTTGTTCCGAGCATAACGATTGCAATTTTAGCGGGCAGATGAGGTTGGGCTCGTAAGTTAAATATAGAGCCTTGCTCAGTGTAGGGCTCTGGCCATGTGGTGGCGATAGGCCGAGTGTTAGGGCTGGGTAATACCCAGTCAGAGCTATCGCTGCCCCCAAGGCCGGCATTGACAATGTCAAAACGACTTTCGAAATGTTGTGTGAAATTTTCAGCCCAGCTTGCGGCTTGACCCCCTGAATATTGCCCCTCAGTGATAGAGTCACCAATAAGTACGATCTTATCTTTCTTTAGAGCAAATGAGTGTGCAGGCATTAAGATGCAAAGTAATAGCGGTGTGATTGATATGACAAATCTCATATGGTGTAGCCCCACTTGTAAAGCGATAAAACGATATAATCTTGATTAGACAAAACGTCTATTTGAAATGAATGCTTGGTAAATATGTTAATTTAATAAACGTCTGCGTGAAACTCACGCACTAAATTCTTATTGGGTTCGAGCTCTACAGTAAAATTTATGCGACCAATTTCTCGGCCATCGGTGGTTTCAATTTGAACGCGCCAGTCGCCAGGCTCAAAGTTTGACTTGGCAGTGAATGATCGAAAGCCAGCACTGCGCCCACCAGAGATATCACTGATAACTTTATCGCTCGTCTGCCACTCGTCTTCTCGACGGATGAGCCAGTGATAGACGATCTTATCTTTAAAATTTTGCGGAGCAAATACGCGTATAAAACAGTGAATTTTGTCCCCAGGTTCGGCGACAAAATCTTGAGCACCATTTTGCCAAAATTTATAGGCTGGGCGGTCATACTTTAAGTTATAATGTGTATCTACTTGTGAAGTTTTAGGGTCAGTTGTGCGCACTTTTTCAACTTGATGATAGATGCCTATGTATTGAATTGAAAGCGGAATGGGTGGAAGCAATTTAAATACATATAAAGTGAGTAGCGTTGTCGCAACTATTGCCGGGGGCATTAGAATATTCTTTTTAAGATCAATATTGGGTAAGTTTAATTTTTCAAAACCCTTAAATTGCGCAAAGCTAAACGCAAGACCAATTGTTAGTGAAATAATAAAAGGTACAAAGCCGATGAATCCGAGAGCAACGGGCACTAAAATAAACAAAAATGAAAATATGCAAATTGATTGCAGGGCGTATTTAAGTATAAGCCCTTGCTTTTGTATGCTCGGCAATTCGTTCGCAACTAATAAAATCGCAATGATAAACATAAAGATAAATGAAGTGGCAAGTGAGCTGCTGACAAAATAAAAGAGGGTGTAAACGCTGAGTAAACTCCCAAGCATAAAGTGAAGAGCATCTGTGCTGTAAGCCCAGTATTTGGCTATTTGAGGTTGTGGTTGCCAAATACCGGCCTGTTCAAATGTTTTATATTTTAAAATTTGAATAATTATAAATATGTAGACGGCTTGCTGTATAATGCTGAATACGTCATCAACGCGTGAAAGAGTGAAAATGTCAAAAAGAAAGCCGGCAGCAAAGAAGATGGCCGGGTAAAATTTTGCATATCTTGTATGATAATCGCTCAGTTTATTTTTAAGAGTCTGCTCACTTTTTAAAACCTGTATATTTTTATCCAATTTCTACCAATCATGCTCTATCGGATCTTTTGGCCGATGTTTGAGTTGTAGACCTTTTAAAAAGCAACGCAGAATTTGATCTTTGCACTCACGATAGTTCTTATGATCTGGTTTTCTAAAAAATGCAGAGAGCTCATGGTCACTGATCGTCATATTGGCTAAATTTAAGATATCTTTCATGTCATCACTTTGTAAGCTCAGGGCAATTTTAATTTTTTTAATGATAATGTTGTTGGTGATGAATTTTTCAGGCTCAGGCACTAGCCCGTCTTTTTTACCGCGAAATTTAGTTATGAACCCATTTAAAAATATTGAGAGCTGCGTATCTGTTAAAAGCTTAAAGTCAGGATGATCATCTTTTTTAAGCCACTGGCTAACTTGCTCGCGGGTGACGGTTTGTCCGCCCAGGGCAAATATCTCGATCATTTTGGAGTCGCTGAGATCAAATGTGTAACGCAGGCTACGAAGAGTGTTGTTGGTATTCATGTCGGTTCCTATGATTGCATTCTAATAAATCTATTCTTAAAATCTATCTAATAATTCTAATCTTCTACTTAATCTGCGCCAACAACTCTTTGCCAAACAAATCAATTTTCTTTTTCCCAAAGCCATAAACATTTTCGAGTTCAGCTTCAGTGGTTGGAGATTTTAAAATTAAGTCACGCAATGTCTTGTCGCTAAAAACCAT
>JAGRAK010000198.1 GCA_020434645.1 Bdellovibrionales bacterium
CGTATGACAAGCCTGCCAAAGATCAATAAGCGCTCCTTCCACTGGTCGACAATGCTGATCTATTACTTTACCGACAATAAGAATTTTTGTGCCCTCTGCCTCTTGACTGCGACCCTCTACTCTGACGAGATTGGCATCTTGATCGAATATTTTTTTGACTGGGTAAAATGGTCCTTCTGGTTGCGCCGGTGTCATAAATGACTTGCAAGCGTCTGCCGCAAGTGTCGTCGAAGCCAGCAGTGTGCCGACCCCACCGATGGCTGTCTTTATCATATTTCTTCTATTCATATGTTCCCCCTTGTTGCCTCCAAATTAAACCGAACTCATGTATAAATAATAATTGAAAATGCGTATATCTATGATAGATGTAATTTATGGTTCAATTGCCAGCCCATCAAGACATCGTTTATTTCATGGAGATTGCCAAAGCTCTTAACATCTCTCGCGCAGCTGAACGCCTTGGCATTACCCAACCCACGCTGACCGTTTCACTCCAGAGACTCGAGCGCGACATAGGGACACCCCTTGTGCTGCGTGACAAGTCTGGTGTTCGCCTCACATCTGCCGGAGAAACTTTTTTAGCTGGTGCGCGCAATCTTCTCGACATCTGGCTCAACTTAAAAAGCCAAACTTCAAAAGTGAACCTTAGTCCATCTGGTCGATACAAAATAGGGGCTCACCCTTCTGTCGCTCTCTATTCATGGGCCAAAATTTTACGAACCATTTGTCAAAAGTACCCCGATATAGACTTCGAGTTCAGTCACGATCACTCAAGAAACATAACTGACCAAGTTATTCAAAGCGAAGTTGATTTTGCAGTCGTTGTGAATCCCGCCCAACACTTAGACCTTGTTTTAAAAAAAATCGGTGACGATCGTGTCGAACCATGGGTCTCAAGCAAAAAGACCTACGAAAAGTCGACACTTATTTATGATCCTGAAATGCTTCAATCTCAAAGCATACTAAGCAAAATAAGAAATCATAATTTTACTCAGTACATACACACTGACAATCTCGAAGTACTAGCTTCTTTAACTGACGAGGGAGCCGGCGTAGGCCTTCTGCCCGGCCGAGTGGCAAAATCAGGTCTTCGCTTTCACCTGAAGCCACTGTCTAAAAACTCTCCGCACTTTAATGATTCACTTTATTTTATTTACCGCAAAGACCGACACTCTACCCTTGGCAGTCAAGACTTAGTGACTTCAATACACCACAATCTGATGAAGTATCTGAGCAATTGAAATTTTAAGTTACTTAATTTTTTGCAAATAAATTCGATATTGAGCGCCATCCAGAGTGACCGTCGCTTGCGTAGAATCATCATGACTAGAAGAACTGCCACTACTGCCAACCAATTCATCGAGTGTGACATCAAGATAGCGACAAAGTTTAATCAGAGAAGCTGAGGCTTTGGGCTCTCGACCACCCGTCCACTCTGACAGCGTACTCATCGGAATACCTGTCGCCTCACTTATTTTTGACAACTTCAATGACCGCTGTTTTATTATTTTCTTTAAGTTATTTGCAAATGCCATCTTCTTCATAGTGCCACTTCTCGTAGATAAGACGCCTTATATTCTGCAAACAGAACTAAACTTCTGATGTTCATTTTTATTATCAACTCAGAAAATAAGATTAGCTATCTGAAAATTAAATGCGCCGGCCTCTAAAGTAGTAAAATTTAGCTTTTGCCACTAGACGAACGTCTGATGTGCTCGATTTTTAACCAAGAAATATGTAGGTAAAAGAATCTTTGCCGGGCTTCACCCAGTCGCAAGGTTTTGTTAGACCATTGAAAACATCGATGACCACAAATTCACAGGCCTTACCATCTTGAATGTGCTCAAACCCAAAGCCCTCAAGGCTTTTTAAAAAATCACTTACGCCCTTTTCATTTAAAAACTCAACAGTGTAGACGTCGTCAGTATGATGGAGATTGTAACCCGGCACCAAAAGCTGAAAGCCCGCCGGCCCCTTATTCATTTTTTTCATCACGGCATCTTTTCTAATAACAACAGTAATGAAATGAACTTTGAATTCAGACGGCATAGTGAGGCCATAGTCTCACTATCAACATCATAAAACGCCTTCTATTACGCAAACAGAATATGTTTTCTAAGTTTCGTGCCAATAATGCAGATGGACATCAGGCAGACCGCTGCCGGGTATATGATTCTGGTCATAACTTCAATTACCACCAGCACGACTTTTCAGCGTCATGCAACGACTCTTCAGCGTCGCGTTGCGGCTCCACTCCCCCTCCAGGTTTTGTCAAGCTATGGATTGACAAAACCTGGAGGGGGAGTCACGCGCCGAACTCCACTGCACGCCAAGCTCCCACTTTGCATGGCGGACATCCAGCTCACTACATCTCATCAACTTCAGACATAAACTGATCGAGGCTTCTTTATATAAAAAAATATCGGGCAGAAGCCAGCGCAGACCTAAAAGATTTTTGTCTATAACTGAAACCAATACGAATGCCGTCACGGCCAAATTAATAGAAGTCCAGAGTTGAAAGCGACCTGGATCACTCATGTTTTCACCGCAAAAGCCCGACAATTGAATCAAATTCCACCAATAATGGAATGGCAGCTGCAGAAAACAAAGACTACAAAACAGCGCGCTCATCACTTGAAATTAGCTGCGGTTTAAAAGATAAAACCGCATGTGAGGGTTTAAAAAAATTGACAGAAAATCGCTTACCTGCCGATAGCAAAAAAAAATTTTATCCGAACTTCGGATGCCACACCATCACAAATTTCTATGCGGCATCTTCTTTATAACGAGGGCGACGATAGCCCCTATCGAAGGCCTCTAATACTGAATAGGCAAAAAACTCGCCTTTTCTTGGATCAACTTTAAGTTCATCATAATAGGCATCAAAAGGAAGATGATAAGTCTTATCTCCACTGCCCGAGATTTTGCATTTCACCATTGGGTAGGAGTTGTTGAGTTTTTCAGTTTTTAAATCAACGCCTAAATCGTGCGCGACTTCGACTGCTGCCCCCGTATACCGGGCATAAGATACATAAAAGACAGCTCTGACATGTTGACCTTTCGTTTCTGAAGTCAGCACATAATGAGCCATTGAGCCCACCAGCTCAAAGACATGCTTTGCATGAATGAGTTTTTCACTCGACCAACATTTCGCCTGCACAACAAGTATTTCTTTGCCATTTTTTATAATGAGGTCACGCCCCAAATCTTTAACACCCTGTACAGCACCATGGTACTCAACATCATAGCCTTCTTTTTCATAAATATGGCCGAGGTATCGTTCATAACGCTCGCCAAGTTCGGCTGGAGTCAGTGATCTATTTATATATTCATCAAATGCAATCTGATCATAATCCATTTCATTTCGAGCTTTAGCCAGCGCATCCTGATCTTCAGTAGACCCTTTCACTCTAATAACAACCAGATAAAATCCCACTGCAAATATAGCCAGTGCTAGAATAATAAAAACCGGATTCTCCATGCCTCTATATCGGGTGGTGGGCACCTCAATTTAAGAGATTAATTCGGTTAGTAATTTTTCACAAAAATTTAACTATTTAAGCAGGATTATCTCAATGTGGCACGCGCCAAGCCCTACCGAACCCGCCGTCGGGCTAAGCCTGAATCTAACAATTGAAATGCTTAATTCAATACCCCGTGCTATCAACGACATATGACCTTTAAATCGCTTAAACAATTTTTAAACATAAAAATGCGAATGACAGGGCTATATCAATATGGTTCACGTGATCATGACTGCCCATTCTGCAAACTAACCAAAAAAAGAATTCTGTGGAAGTCACCTCTACTCATGGAGGTTAAAGATATTTACCCTGTATCGAAAAATCATACACTTCTCATTACCAAGCGACACGTAGCCAGCGCAGAAGATTGCACCGCCGCAGAATTGCGAGCCATTATACTAAGATCAAAAATAACGATGAAAAGCCTGCGCAAGTTAGACAAAAAAATTACAGGTTTCAATTTAGGCTTCAATGTCGGCGAAAGTGCCGGCCAAACAGTACCGCACGTGCATTTTCACATAATACCACGAAGAGCGGGCGACCACTCAAACCCACGAGGCGGCATTAGGGCTGTCATCCCAGGCAAAGCTGTATACTGATTT
>JAGRAK010000199.1 GCA_020434645.1 Bdellovibrionales bacterium
TACTTGATCTCTTAGAGTGTGAAAAAGAGAGCATAGATCAGATTCTCAATCATATTAGCAATCAAATTGCCGCTGAAACCAATAATGAAAAATGGGTAGAGTACTGTACTCATATCAAGACATGTGCAGGCCTTCTAAAGTCAGATAAAAACCTAAATGGCCTCGACTGGATTGAGCGCTTAGAGTCCCTTTCTAAACCGCGCTATCTATCTAAATCAGCTCCTTTTACTGAATCTGTTCATGATGAGTTAAAGCTTGTATTATCAGAGTGTGAAAAAATTGGGCAAGATTCTTTTGATCCCACGAACATCAAACTTTATGCCGATTTATCAATAAAATTGTCTGAGTTGGGCACAATGTATTCAAGCGAGCTGACAATGCTTAAGCAAAAGCTTGGTCAGCTTGAGATGAAAGATCTTGAATACATTTCGATACAGGCCTTGCGGGATTTTCCCGAGGTGGGTGCCGCATTTGCGTCGGAGTGGGACTATTGGCTTATTGATGAGTTTCAAGATACAAGCCCTGCGCAGGTTGAATTGCTACATCAATTGATAGGCAAAAAGCCGGTGTTTTTTGTCGGCGATCCTCAGCAGAGTATTTATTTATTTCGAGGGGCGAGAAGCGAGGTCTTTGCAGAAGAAGAGAATTCTATTCTGCAGCGGTCTGGTCAGCTGAGTGAATTAAAAAAGAACTATAGGTCTCAACCAGAACTTCTATTATTTTTTAATGATTTTTTTAAACAATTTGATCAAAAATTTCTTGAGATGGAGCCTCGTGAAAGTGCGAAGTCTCATCAGACTGTAGTGGCGAAATTTCAAATAGTAGAAAAAGAAAATCTTGAGCCCTATAGCCCTCTTGTTCAGCGGGTTCTGCAGCAGATAAAAGAGGGCGCTCAATATGAAGACTTTTGTATATTAGCAAGAACCAATCGAGAACTGCAGGAGCTTGCCCAGTATTTTGAAACTCAAAATATGCCCACCCATGTCCACTCTTCAGATGGATTTTTTCGAAGACGCGAAATTCTTGATGTTTTATCTCTACTGAAATTCATTTTAAATCCGTTAGATAACCTTAATTTTATTCGATTGGTGCGTTCGCCCTGGCTTAGGATTTCAGATCAAAAACTGGCAGCAGTACTAGTTGAGAAAAGCCCTTTTTATTGGCTTCACTTTAAAGAAGTGCTTGCGAGTGACGAAATCATTATAAAGCTGTCAGCCCTATTAGAAGATAAATGTAAGCTGGGCATCTATGAAACTTTGCGTGCTGCGATTATTGACTTGGGTTTAGTTGATGGCTCGCATTTTCACGATCCAACAGGAAGGCGTGAGTCCAATATCTGGAAGTTTTTATCGCTCATTAGAGAGAGAGAGAAATCGCCGGGATTTTCTTACATGAATTTTGTCCAAAAAGCATTTATGGGTCATAAGTCGGCTGAGGGTGATGAAGAGACAGATGCTGTTGCGGCACTTGAGCCCAATCGCATCAATTTGATGACGATACATAAGGCGAAAGGCTTAAAATTCAAGCATGTGTTAATTCCGAATTTGCAAAAGCGATTAGTGACGACAGAGTCGAGATCACATGAGTCTCCATTTGTTTGTTCTAATGAATCTAATAATTTTACCATTGCACTTAAATTAGGCGAGGAGCGAAAGACGACGCATAATCTGGCTGCTAAAAAGCTATTTGAAACTATGTCGAAGAGAGAGAGCGATGAGTTTGTGCGAGTGCTTTATGTGGCCATGACAAGGGCAGAGGAGACCGTGACATTGCATTGGCAAGAGCCCGCCTATAAGGGATCTTGGGCTTCTTTAATGAATATGAATTTAGATGAGGGCTTGCATAACACTGACAACTATTCATATGTTGTTGAGCGTGACTTTCTTGGTACTATAGAAAATTCAGATAAAACCCGAGCTCAAGGGGTTGTGCGTCCGATTTGGAGTGAAGATCATTCAGTTTACTATACAAACCAGAGACTCTCAGTCAGTCGTTTGGTCGAAGAACGCCTTGGTCAAGAGTCAGTAGCCCCAACAGAGCTTTCAGTCGATCAAAAAAAACTAAAGCGGCATCTTGAAATTCCGGTGCTTGGTCAGAAACTTCACACACTTCTTGAGCGTATGAAATATAGAGATGATATTGATGTGAAGGCTTATGCAAAAAGATGGTTTGCCGACCGATCACAAGACTTTATTCAGGCTGTTGATTATGTTCTCAATTTACAAGATCCTCCGATAAGAGAATTAATTGAGAATGGAGAGGTGGAGTGGGGCTTTCAGCTATTAACGACTCGTGGAGTTCTTGAGGGACAAATTGATTTATGGGGAACTGTTGCGGACTCAGTGAGCGGTCAGCCGGTCACGTGGGTTATTGATTATAAGTCGGGGTCATCTCGTTATAGTGCTAAGGCTTTTGAACAACTCAAGTTATATGCATACGCTCTTCGTTCTTTTGGTATTGCACACAAAATTAAATTGGCCGTTATATATGTCGTAGAGAATAAACTCGATATTCAAGACTATGACGATATTCAAGTTTAGAATTGTAACTCGGCCGTGCCTTGCGTGCTTGTGATTATAAGTGTTGCCGGCTTACCTTCAACGGCAGACAGAGGGATATTAAATGTGACCTCATATGCGATAGACCATCGATTATGATAGGGGTAAATGGCCAATAGATCTTCAAGTTTACCATTTTGTTTTGTTGCGCGACCCTCATATCTCTCGCCACCGCTTACAAGATAAATTTTCCAGATAGAATTGCCTTTGTGTAAGTCATTTAAGCGAACACTGGGCACATAGAAACTCACTGCAAAGTGAGTCTGCGTGGCGCTTTCTTGAAAAAGTTTTTCTCTTTCAGATTGTGCTTTTCGTGTATCCCATTGAAGACTATCGCTTCGGCGTTGCAGAATGGCGGTTTGAACATCTGTATTTATAAACGTCGCATATATTTCGAACTTATTGTAGAAACCCTCGTAATCAATAGCGTGACGAGTATTCTCTTGTATTAAATTCTTGTATGCCGAGGTGTCCATTCGGCTAGAAATTTCTGCACCTTGTTTCGGCGTTGTGCTGCAGGCAAGTGTCAGCAATGTAGTTGTAAGAGTGGTGAAGACATATATTAGAAGTCTTTTCATTTTATAAACCCTATAAAGTCTTTAATGACTCTGTCGCGATCAAGATCGTTGAAAATTTCATGATAACTATCGGTGTAAATAAATAGCTCCTTCTTTTTGCTGCCCAAAAGGCTGAAAACCTTTTCTGAAGCCGGCGTACTCACCACTTTTTCTGTTCCCGCCAGCTGCATTATAATCGGAATGTGAATATCAGGAGCCGCTTTACTCATCTCTTGAAAGGCCTCCTGCATTCCTAAAAATAATCGGGGAGAAATCTTATCATGACGGAGGGGATCTAATTTGTACTCTTTAACTAGATTTTCATCTCGAGTTAATACGCGAAAATCTATTTCATTGTGTAGGGTCAACTTTGGTAACCAATCAGACATAATGTGCGCCGCTTTTTCTTTTAACTTCGGGATATCTATAGTGAGACCAAGCGCCGGCGAACTTAAAGCAAGGCATTGAATCCCGCTTAATGAGTGAGTGACATAAGTTTTCAATGTAATAAGCCCACCCATTGAATGCCCAAAAAGAACAAGTGGTTTTTCTTTGGCGTATGATTGTGATTTTACGAAGCGAATGGCGGCATCTAAATCATCACAATAATCTTGAAAGCGATTGACGTATCCGCGCTTGCCCTCTGAGCGACCATGGCCACGAAGATCATAAACAAAGACAGTCCAATTGTGGGCGGCAATGTCTTCAGCAAATCTTTGGTAACAATCTGAATGCTCTGCTATTCCGTGTGAAACGATGATAGTCCCGACTGAGGTCTGGGGTTGCCATACCTGATAATAGAGCTCAGCGTCTTGATATGCCCAGAATGTTCCCTCTAGCCTTTCGATCATAGGTATTTTATTCTAGGCTATTAAGAGTAAGCATATCAAGAAAACAAAAGGTAACTTGAAAGAAAAAAGGAAAGCACACAACGTGAAATATTTAAATATTATTGTGTTTGTACTATTTGCGCTCCAATCACACTCACCAAATGCGCAAGGGGCGAAGTA
>JAGRAK010000019.1 GCA_020434645.1 Bdellovibrionales bacterium
CAAAGAGATAAGTTTCGAGAAATTTTCCGGAGGCTAAAAGATGAAAAGTAAACATATTATCGGATTTATTCTAGCCAGTTTGATTTTCAGTACTACGACAGTGAACTCCGACACTTATTTTGGAGAACGGGAAACCGAAGGGTTCACTGATATTTGTCCACGAGACGATGTTGTGTTGGTGGAAGAAAGTCGTAACGGTTTATTCAAGGTGACAATATCTAGGACAGAAGATTTTACTTGTCACTTTGTGGTGGTTAGTTTTGATGGCAAAACTATGTTTCAAGACTCTATTATGGGAGGGTATTTTTATCTCGGCGCCAATTACGAAGCGAATGGAGAGCCATTTGCAACATTGACAGGGCCTGGACATCAAAATGTGGTGATCTCTTCTTGGTCAGGTGGAGCACATTGCTGTTTTACATTGCGAATTTTTGACGTGACCGACGGATTTCGCCAAGCCGCCTATATTGATTCCGGCAATTTTATGGCCGTTTTTGAAGATCTCGATTTTGATGGAATTCCAGAAATTAAAGTGACTGACGATTTTTTAGCTTACCAATTTTCTTCTTTTGCAGAGTCTGCAACGGCAGACGTTGTTTTGAAATATAGCGAAGGGGAGTTTATTGTAGCGCCTGAGTTTATGCTCAAGGCACCACTGGATTTGAGGTTACTAAGAAATGAAATTACTGAGTGGCGAAGGCAAATACGGGAGGCAAATGATTTAGGGAATTTGCCGTATTCCTTTATGAAAACAGTGACGGACCTAACTTTTTCTGGAAATTGGCAAACCGCGGAACAATTGGTTGAGCTAACGTGGCCATCTGAAGGGCCTTCGAAAAAGGATTTTCTAATCAGGTATGAAATGGCTTTAGCTGAGTCGAAATTTTACACGAAGCTTCTGTGAATTTTGAATAAGAATTATTGCGCGGGGTGAATAACCTTTGTTTTACTATATCATAAGTAATAACATGTAGTTAGCCTAGTATCGTGCATTGAACTCACGAGCGTCTGGTGGCCTCCATGCTCAGTGAAAGGCTCCGGCTCCCCAAATTATATTTATTGCTCCGCTTCTTATAATCCGCTATACATCTAACCTCTTAATACCATTGGGAATGGCCAAAAAGTGGAGACCATATAGGTCTTCCGCCGCCCCACGTGAGGAGCAGAAAATGAAACAAAAAACCCATAGCGGTGCGAAAAAACGCATGCGCGTAACAGGTAGTGGCCGCATTAAGCGCGGTAAAGCAGGCCTTCGCCATTTGATGGAGTGCAAATCATCAGAGCGCAAAAGACATCTCGGTAGCATGACATACGTTCATACAGCCAGCGCCTATCAAGCTGAACGTTTACTTGTTATGGCTCGACCTAAAACATAATTTTGGGTCACAAAAAAATAGAGAATCGATTTTTGAATTAATAAATTTATCTTATAGAGGTGTGAAATGCGTGTTAAACGCGGAGTTAAAGCCAGACGTAGAAGAAATAAAATTTTAAAAAGAGCCAGCGGATTCATTTCAGCAAATTCTAGAGCGTTCTCGCACGCGACAGAAAAAGCCGATCGCGCGATGCAATACATGTATCGTGATCGCAAAGTGATGAAGCGTGATATGCGCCAACTTTGGACTACTCGTATTAATGCAGGGGTTCGATTAAACGGCACAACTTATTCTCGTTTTATCGGAGCGCTTAATAAGTCAGATATCACTCTTGATCGTAAAGTTCTTGCTGATATGGCCGTTCATGATGCGGCGGGATTTGCGACACTTGTTAAAAAAGTTATGGGGCAAGCAACCGCCTAACTTGTTGTCAACTAAGGGGTCAAAGTGATTGAGCCAGTTAACCAATTTGAGGGTCGCAAGCGTGATCATATCGCACTTGCACTCAAAGAAGAAAACGAAGCTCTCGGTCGTGCCGGATTTGATACGCTCGATCTACTGCATGAAGCTTTACCTGATATTAATTTTTCTGAAATAAATATTGAATGTTCAATTCTTGAAATGGCGCAACCTGCGCCATTTCTTATTAGCTCTATGACAGCGGGGCATACAGACTCTACAAAAATTAATAGTCGTTTAGCTGTGGCCAGTTCTGAAAAGGGCTGGTTGATGGGCGTGGGCTCGCAAAGACGAGAACTTTTTGATGCTACAGCTAGGCAAGAGTGGCTGAATGTTAGAAAGTCCGCACCAAAAGTGAAGTTGCTTGGTAATTTAGGGCTTTCTCAGGTTATTCAGACTTCGACTGATAAAATTAAAGAATTGGCTGACTCAATTGAAGCTGTGGCCATGATTATACATTTAAATCCGCTCCAGGAGTGTTTGCAGACTGAGGGAACACCGCAGTTTGCCGGCGGGCTTAAAAGAATTTCTGAGCTTGTTAGGGATTTACAAATTCCAGTAGTGATTAAAGAAACAGGCTGCGGTTTTTCAGAGAGCACACTGAATCGACTAAAAGAAACAGGTGTTGCAGCAGTTGATGTGAGCGGCTTTGGTGGCACACACTGGGGTCGTATTGAAGGTCAGCGAAGCCTAAGTGCAAGTATGCACAGCCTAGCGGCAGCTGCATTTTCTGATTGGGGAGTCACAACAGTGCAATCACTGTTGAATGCGCAAAATGTGAACCCTAATTTTGAAGTTTGGGCTTCAGGTGGCGTCAGAAGTGGTGTTGATGCGGCCAAAGCGATTGCACTGGGTGCCAATTGTGTTGGTTTTGCAAAGCCTCTTTTGCAAGCGGCATTAGATGGAGAGGGTGCACTTGTCGATAAAATGTCGGCATTTGAATATGAATTAAAAGTGAGTTTGTTTTGTACAGGCTGTAAAAATCTATCAGAATTAAAAAACAAAAAGGTATGGGCGTGGCGACAAAAGACAACGACATAGTTAAAGAACTTTTTAATGGGTTCTCTAAATTGGATCGTAAAGATCGACTGCGTCGCTTGCAGCAAATGGGTGCGCTCAGCCGTGAAGATGTTGAATACCTAATGGCGGGAGAGGCGTTAGACCCAGTTCTCGCTGAAAACTTAATTGAGAATGTTATTGGATATTTTCAACTCCCGATGGGGGTCGCGACAAATTTTGTAATAGACGGACGAACCTTCCCGATTCCTATGGCCGTAGAAGAGACTTCTATTGTGGCAGCAGCAAGTAAGACGGCAAAATGGATTCGTGAAAATGGTGAAATCACCACTGAAATTGTCGGCCGAAATATTATAGGACAAATTCAAATTGCCAAAGTGAAAGACTACTCGGCGCTAGAAAAATATATTCATGAGACAAAAGAGTCTCTAATTTTATCTGCAAACACAAACGTGGCACATGGGCTTAAATCTCGTGGCGGTGGAGTAAATGATATAAGTTTGAGGTGCATTGATCGTGGTGATGGCGGCTCAATGGCGGTCATTCATGTATATGCCGATGCCGTTGACGCCATGGGCGCCAATATTATGAATCAAGTTTGTGAATATCTGAAAGCTCCCATTGAGCTGAACACGAGTGAATCTGTGACGATGTGCATACTTTCAAACCTTGTCGATTCTAAACTTACGCGCGCAAAAATTGTAGTGCGAGGGCTAGAAGCTGAGCTTATGGAGAAAATCGAAGAGGCTTCTCTTTTTGCGCAAAAAGACCCATATCGAGCGGCTACAAATAATAAAGGCGTTCTCAATGGTATAGACCCCATTTTAATCGCAACAGGTAATGATTGGCGCGCAGTAGAGGCGGGCATACATTCTTATGCCGCTCGCAATGGTCGTTATGAATCCATTACGCAATGGAAAGTGAAAGGCGACACTCTTGTGGGGCTTTTTGAAGCGCCACTCATCGTGGGCGTTGTAGGTGGGGTGACGAAACTCCATCCTATGGCCAAAATGTCTTTAAAGATGATGGGTGTTACGAGTGCCGATGATTTATCACGAATATGTGCCGCTGTTGGGCTCACGCAAAATTTAGGGGCTCTACGCGCCCTTACGACGGTCGGTATTATTGAAGGCCATATGAAGCTGCATATTCGAAATTTAACTTTGAGTGCCGGAGCAACTGAGCGTGAGCGACCCTACGTGCAAAAACGTTTAGAAGAAATTTTAGAACTCACGAAAAGAATCACCGCAAGTCATGCTCTTGAGGTTTTGCGCGAGTTGCGAACGCGAAAATCATCACCGCCTGTTGAGAGTGAGGTTAAATTATGAAAATTCTACTTTCTTGTCCGAGTAAAACTTTTTTATTGGGTGAATATTTAGTTTTAAATGACGGCTCAGCCATGACACTCAATACGGCGCCAAGATTTGAATTGACCGTGAACACACGTGGTGAAGGCATGGTTTCAGGTATTGCTCCGCAGAGTCCAGCCGGGCAGTGGATTCGGCAAAATAAACTTGTGTTTGCTAATGTGGATATTGATTTTATGGATCCGCACATGGGTGCGGGTGGCTTCGGTGCTTCAAGCGCACAATATTTGCTCGTGAATATTGTCACACAAGTTTTAAAGTCTCCTGGTAAGAATGAAGACTTTAACATTGAACAGATTTGGCGCTCATATCGTCAGCTAGAGGCAGTCAGTGCCGAGGGTTTGCGCCCTAGTGGTGCTGATGTTGTTGGCCAATATATGGGAGGTCTTTGCGGAGTTCAGACCGTCCCATTTGAAGCGAAAAGTTTTCGTTGGCCTTTTGAAGATTTTGATGTGGTGCTCGTGCCTACTGGTAAAAAAATGGCAACTCATGAGCACTTGCGCGGTTTAAAGCGTGTGAACACTGAAGAACTTGAAGTGATTTATGCACGCGCAATGGAGACCATGGCCGCGGGCGATGCCCCGGCTTTTTTCGATAGTATTAACGATTATCATGCTGAACTTTTAGAAATGGGTTTTGTTGCGGAGTCGACTCAGGTGATTGTGACAACACTTTTGTCGCATCCTTTTGTGCGAGCCGCAAAAGGGTGTGGAGCTATGGGTAGTGACGTGGTCGCTATTTTTATAGCTAAAGAAAGCCGTGAGGTTTTAAATAAAACTTTAACTGAACTTGGTCTTAAAATTGTTTCTAGCGTTGAGCTTCTTGACCGAGGGTTTGAAATCAGAATTGATGAGTCAGATGACTCGACCACAACAATACGAAATAAAAAGCAAAATGAGTCGCTAACGTGAGTGAAGTCGTTTCGGCTGAGATGCCATCTAATATTGCCTTAATAAAGTACATGGGCAAGGTGAAGGGCGGCGATCGCAATCGGCCTACGAATTCTTCATTATCAATGACGCTTATGAATTTACTCTCTCGTGTTGAAATTACAAAAACTGAGGGCACGTATGACAATTGGGAGACTCTTCAAGAGGGGCGCTGGCTCCCAACAAAATTAAGTGATCGTGGTCGCAAAAGATTTCTCGCACACTTTGAGTTTTTGAAACAAAAAATGGGTGTTGAAGGTCATTTCTTAGTGAAATCTGCAAATAATTTTCCGTCAGATTGTGGTATAGCGAGCTCGGCTTCAAGTTTTGCAGCACTGACTCAAGCCACATATGAACTTGCTAAAACACAGAATGAAAAGCTCGATTTATCTTTAGCAAAGCTCGCTGATTTAAGTCGCGTGGGGTCAGGGTCATCTATTCGAAGTTTTATGCATCCATTCGTGCTCTGGAACGAACAGGGTGTTTCAACAGTTGATATTCCTTTTCAGAACTTGGTTCACAAGGTGATTATTGTGAGTCGTGAGAAGAAAGCCATTGGCTCAAGTGACGCTCATGAGCGAGTGCCTACGAGTTTGCTTTTTGAAGGTCGGCCCGAGCGCGCTGAAAAAAGACTAGAAGAGTTACTTTCGGCATTCAAGATGCAAGATTGGGGTCTGGCGTTTCAAATTATTTGGTCTGAATTTTATGATATGCATGCCCTATTTAGTACTTCACGTCCTGCGTTTCATTATATGAGTGATGCGAGTGTAAAAGTGCTCAATTGCGTTCACCGCTATTGGGAAGAGAATAAAGATGGACCACTTGTTACGATGGATGCCGGTGAGAATGTTCACTTTATTTATCGTCAAGATCAGAAAAAAATAGCCAACGAAATTCAACTCGAACTCAATGCTGAGTTTCAAATTATTGGTGATGAAGGCAGAGATTCGTGAGTTTTCAAACTGAAACCTATGGCAAATGGATTTTAGCTGGAGAACATGCTGTTTTAAGAGGCGTGCCCGCACTTGTTTTGCCGTTAAAAGAATTTTCGATGAAATTTAAATTTGAAGAGAGCCACAATTCTTTAGATGTTGAGCTCAGTGGCGATCGCGGAGAAGAGCTGAAGCTTATTTTGTGGGGTCTTCTTGAAAATGCGTTAAAAAAAGTAGGTCGGACGCGAGAAGAGTTCAAGGGGCTTATTTCAATTGAAAGCACACTGCCTCTTGGCGCAGGCCTTGGAGCCTCTGCAGCACTTTGCGTTGGCTTCGGCCAAATTTTTTCATATTTGGGTTGGATTGAAGATAAAAATATTTATGAATTTTCTCGTGAACTTGAGGGTTTATTTCATGGGGAGAGTAGCGGTGTCGATATTGCTATTGCGCTAGAGGGTGTTGGTTTACGCTTTATGCGGGGCGGAGAGCGCACTTCATTGATTCAACAATGGAGCCCCCCACTTTATTTATCTTATTCAGGTAAGCGTGGAGTAACTTCAGATTGCGTAAAAAAAGTAATGGCGCTTCATTCTCGTTCTGCAGGTTTGGGTGAAAAGGTCGACGCACAAATGAGAGAGGCTGTTGAGTTGGCTGAAAAATCCCTCGCCATGAACAGAGAAAATGGGTTTACGCTTCTTGCCCAATCACTAGATAAAGCGCGAGACTGCTTCTATCAATGGGAGTTGTGTGATGGGGCTCTCGATCAGCACATGCGTGAGTTATCGCAAGCCGGGGCTTACGCCGTGAAGCCAACGGGTTCGGGTGGTGGAGGCTATGTTTTAAGCCTTTGGCAGAATGAGCCTCCAGCGGATCTTCGTGCCAATATGATTTCGTTATTTTAAAAAGTTATTACAATTTCATTTAAAAATTAGTGTATGATTTTTTATTATGAATCTTAAGCCCTTTCACCCGTCGGGTGGTTTACAATATCATCTCCGTGCAGCGTTTAATCATAAGAGGTGGCGACCTTTTTGTGAGTATGTAGAAGAGTGGCTGCTCGAGTGGCGCAAGCAACCACGAATGGTGGGTGTATCGACACTCGTTCTTGTCGGGCCAAATGCTGGGTACACGCTCTCGCATGCGTTTATTTCGAGTTTTCAAAATGTGATAGTTGTAGAGCCCGACCCGCTAGCATTCGCGCTATTTGAGGCGCGATTTAATTGTCGAGCTCGTTGGGTGCATCAAGACTATTTTGATTTAAAAAGTAAAAGCCCTGATCCTGAAAAATTAAAAGGACTTTTTTTGGCCTATCCGAATGCTGCTTTTTTATTTTGTAATATTTTGGGCCAGCTACCCGTTCTTCTTCGCGCAAAGAAGGGGGTTGATGTTGAGCTTTATATGAGAGGTCTTTCGCGAGTACTCAGTGAGTTTTCTTTAAATGTTGCTATGGCTTCGTATCATGATCGATTTTCAAGAAATCTAAAAAGACCAGATGAGGTCATTGATCATTTAACGGGTAAGTTGTTTGCTAGTACAAAAGATAAAAAAGAATTTCCGTGGCCGATCACAAATAAAATAGAGCACCAAATAGAGTTTGTCAGATTCGGCTAGGGTGCGCCTTCGGTTAAAATAAATTCGTTAGGGTAGAATATCTTTTTGTGGCAGATCTTCTTTGGCTGTCGCGAGATCTTCATAAAGATGTCGATACTGCTCAGATAAGGTGGTTACAACTTCAGGTATTTGCACAAAATAAAAATTTTCGAAATTTTCAGTGAACGCTGTTCCGGTGAAGTTTCCGGCACCAACAAATGCTGCTGATTTTTCGCTATTTTTAAAAATAATAAACTTATTGTGGTGTAAATATTTATAATTGTGATTTGTCTCCAAGTACTTCGCATTTGCGCCGAGCTCAACAAGTTCGGCCACATGTTTGTATTCAGAGCGCACATTGGGGCGGTTACGTGCAAACTTCTCGCCCACCCAGAAAATGTCATCATCAAAGACAAGATCAAGTTTGAAATCTTTATTTCTTAGGTGATCTTTGAGCATCTTCATGAGTTTCGTGTAGCTAAAGCGGTGGGCGGCGATTTGCACATCAGTTGCCCAGTCGAGACTTTCACGTAGAACGTGAGTGGCAAGGGCGCCTTCGGCTGGTGCATAATAGGGTCGAATATCATCTTCGGGTGGCGCCCCAATGTGTTCGAGGCAGGTTTTCATGTAAGACTTAAATTCTGCGCCACTTTCAGAGTGGTGAATTTCGGCGTCGGCAACACAAAGATGCGATCTTGCGAAGTAGCTTTCGGGGCTTGTAGTGACAAAATGCCAGTTTTCGTGATGTAAAACAGCACCGGCCGTCAGGTTTCCGCTGCCAAAAGCAATTTTAACTTCTACGGGTGACGTCGGATTGACCATAAATATTTTATTATGAGCAAAGCCAATTCCGCGAACGTGGCCGCGTGCAAAAAATTGTGGTGATTGACCTGAAACTTTAGATTTGCAGGCCATAAGGTCATTTGCTGCTCTCATGCTGGTTTTAGAATCTAGTACAAAAGTGATTTTGACATCGCGTTCAACTACGGCCGAGCAAAGGGCGTCTAAGACTGTGTTGTTTGAAAATGATAAGTATGTAAAAAATATTTCGGTTGTGGTTTCATCATTGATCCAGGCCAGTAGCTTTTGAATGGGCGAGTTCGGTTGTGCGGCGCTGGCCTCTTCGTCTGATTTTTTGCAGTAGACATTCTTTGGTTTTGCGATGAGCTCTTTACCTGAATTTGATAGAGCTGGGGCTTCATATTTGTACTCTTCGCATAGTGGATTTGTAAATCTAAGATCGTATTCGTAAGGGGAGAAGTCTTTCAGACTTTTCGCAAGTGTTGACGGCATAAAAGACACTTGCAGAAGGAAGAATAGAGTGATTTTGAAAATAGCGCGCATTGTGTCTCCCCCGGTTTTAAGTGAACTTCGTCATTTCATGAGATTTGTGTGAACGTCTCAAGTTGTCCGAAATCCGGATATTTTATACATCATTTGTAAAATGATAGGAAACGCAATTAAACATGCATAAAGCGTATAGTAAATTATGGCGTGTCTGTGTTTGTTACCAGCCGATTTCTTTACCCTGATAATCGAGAAAGTGACCAGACTTTGTAGTATCAGCTTCAGTGATAACTTTAAAGAGACCACGCGCTGATTCTCGAGGGAGGAGTGGCGCTTGTGCTCCGCCCATTTCAGTTTTGACCCAGCCGGGGTGCAGGGTAAGGGTAATAACTTGGGGAAAATCTATTGCAAATGATTTTGAAAACATATTGAGCGCCGCTTTTGACATACGGTAAGCGTAGTGCCCACCAGAACTATTGTCGCTGATCGAGCCCATTCGGCTTGTGATATTGATGACTTTTGCATTTGTCGATTTTTTAAGTTGAGGTAAGAAAACTTGAGTTACAAGAATCGGAGCAAAGGTGTTCACTTTAAATGTATCTATTAATTGCTCTTGGGTTAATTTCGAAAAGTCTTCATCGCCATCAAGCATGACGCCCGCATTGTTAATCACGACATCTATTGGTGTATCACCGAGTTCATCGTTTATGGCTTGAAGATCTGTCTCAGAGCTGACATCACCTTTAAAAATAATTAATTTTTCGGCGTGGTCGGATTTAACGGTATTTAATGTGCGGGCGTTTTCTGGATTTCGCACAATAGCGTAGACATTGTGCCCAGCTTCAAGTGCAAACTGTGTAAGCTCAAGACCGATCCCGCGCCCGGCGCCAGTGATTAAAAAGTTCATTTTGTGCATCTCCTCGAAATTTCACGTCTGATTTTGTGGGTTTTAGGATGCATGAGTTCTCGGCGGATGGCCACAGCAATACGAAGTTTGTCGCGCGTGTTCATTCTGCAAAACCCACCATCGACATAGCACTGAACGTGACTATTGAAGCCAACACTTTCGGTGTCTTCGCAGCGGAGGGGATTTTCTTTAAATAATGAATTCTGCGCGGCGACCTGCATAGAGTGAATCAAGCAGCCGCGAATGTAACGTAATATTTCTTGGCTCTCTTTGTTGTATTTGTGAGCGGTTTTTTCAAACTTGACACAATATCTATAGGCAAATTTTGTAAGGTAATTTTTTGGTGAGCAGCCCAGTTCATCGGATAAATTTTTATAAAAATCACAATCAGAAATTTCGATGTAGTATCGCATCTCAGGTGTGGGCGTGAAGCCAGGGCTCAGCGGAATATAAGCGGCATATGCAGCTTGAAATTCTAAAAATATAACAGCAGCACATGCAAAATGGGTCAGACAGCTAGTGACTGCCGAAGCGGCACCAATCATTGTTGCGACCGATATGCATAAAGCGCGATGCTGGTGGCGGCGACAGCGTTTAGTGAATCCATTCCGGGCTTGATAGGGATAGATAGTCTTTTGGCAAATTGCATTCCTTCGGGTACACCGCGGCCTTCTTCTCCGATAAAGAGACGAATATTTTTATCAAGCCGGGCTTTACTTAAATCTTCGCCACTTAAATCAAGGGCGTGCATGGTTTTCGTGTCTTCTAAAGTGAGATCTTTTATCGTGGGGCCATAGGTGATCGGCACACGTAGCGAAGACCCGCTTGAGCTGCGCACCACTTTTGGCAAAAATGGATTGGCACATTCTTTTAGTAGAATGGCTTGGGTGACGCCAAAAGCTTCGGCTGACCTTAAGGCCGCTCCTAAGTTCAGTGGGTTTGAAAAAGACAAGACCACCTCTAAGCCTTTTGGAGCTTCATATAAATTCGCTCGGCGAACAGGAGGGGCATCGACTACAAGTAGCGGAAAGTGAGTGCCCGCCTCATCAATTTCATCAAAGAGGTCTTTTTTAAGCCAGATGACATCGAGGTTACTTTTAAACACAAGTTTTTCAACATCTGCCGGGTCTGACACGATCAGGTGCCGAAGGCGCATATCATTGGAGGCTAAAAATTCAGGCACAAGTTTGCGTCCAGACAAAATGACGGCGCCTTCTTCTTTAATGCCAGATGACGCAAGGAGGCTTTTCCATGCGCGATAAAGTGGATTTACGCGGCTATCAATACGTTTCACTTATTACCCCAGGGTTCGAGAAAGAAAATGAATTTTCGCTTTAAGTCTTAGCATGTAAATAATTGTTTTTGTGGCAAAAATCAGCACATAATAGCCGAATGTTAAAAGATAAGATTGAAATCGCAGAAAAAGAGGCTTTGACGGCCTTTAAAGCCGCTCAAAATGGGAAAGAATTATACGAAGCCAAGGTGAAACACCTGGGTAAGCAAGGTGCGTTTTCGCTCCTTATGCGAGAATTCGGAAAGCTCCCGCCGGCAGATAAACCGGCCATGGGTCAGCTCATCAACGAAGTCAAGACTCGGCTTGAAGAAAATTACGCGCAGCTTGAAAAAGAGCTAAAACTTAAAGCCTATGATGAAATCATAAAAAAAGAGCAACTTGATCTCACGCTGCCAGGGACGAAATCGGCAGATGGTGCCAGGCATCCAGTTTCAATGGTGATAAATGAAATTGTCTCAATTTTATCACGCATTGGTTACAGTGTAAGACAAGGTCCACTGATTGAAACTGACCGCAATAATTTTACTGCACTCAATATACCTGAAGATCATCCGGCGCGTGACCTGCAAGATACATTTTATATTGATGAGGGGCATGTGCTGCGTACGCACACAAGTCCGGTGCAGATTCGCACAATGGAGAGTGAAGCTCCGCCGATTCGAGTTTTGGCGCCGGGCTCGGTCTTTCGTTGCGATAGTGATATTTCACATTCGCCAAATTTTCATCAAATTGAAGGCCTGCTTGTTGATCGAAAAGTTTCAATGGCCGACTTGAAAGGAACGCTCACGTATTTTGTGCAAGAATTTTTCAGCAAAGATATTAAAACTAGATTTCGCCCGAGCTATTTTCAATTTACAGAACCGTCAGCTGAGGTGGATTGCTCTTGCCCTATTTGTAAAGGCAAGGGCTGTCGCATGTGTAAGAATTCAGGATGGATTGAAATTGGTGGTTGTGGCTTGGTGAATCCAAAAGTTTTAGAGCATTGTAAACTTGATCCAGAAAAATGGCAGGGTTTTGCATTCGGTTTTGGTGTCGAGCGTATGGCCATTATTAAATACGGCGTCGATGAGATTAAGCTTTTTAGTGAAAACGATGTGCGCTTTTTAAAGCAGTTTCAGTTCTAAATCGAATAATTTAAGGTAGTAGTGAAAACGAATTTTAACGTAAGATAAATAATTTTAATAAAGAGACATGCAACTATGAAAATTTCGCTTTCTTGGATAAATGAATACGTAGATGTAAAAGATTTTTTTAAAAAGCCTGAAGAGCTGGCCTCTCTATTAACTGGAGCCGGGCTCGAGGTTGAGGGTTATGAAGATCCATCTAAAAAGTTTAATCATGTCGTAATTGGCCACATAGTTGAGCTCGGCAAACACCCGAACGCAGATAAGTTGACTCTTTGTCAGGTCGACACTGGGGCTGGTCAGCCACACCAAATTGTTTGTGGGGCTCAGAATCACAAACAAGGTGACAAAGTGATTGTGGCGCTCCCAGGAGCCGTATTGCCAGGTAATTTTGCCATTAAGCTTTCAAAAATTCGTGATGTAGAGAGTCAGGGGATGCTTTGCTCTGAATCAGAGCTCGGCTTAAAAGATCAAAGCGAAGGCATTGTGATTTTGCCAAAAGATGCAAAAGTTGGTCAGAGCTATGCTGAGTACTCAGGGGCATGCGATATTATTTTTGAAATCAATGTGACGCCCAATCGTGCGGATTGTTTAAGTCATGTGGGTTTGGCGCGTGAGATTTCGTGTTTGCTCGATCGGCCACTCAAACTACCTGAAGCTAAAATAAAAACAGGTGCTAAAAAAACAAAAGATCATATTGACGTCAAGCTTGTCAACGCAGAGCTTTGCCCGCGTTATGCAGGCCGTTCAATTTTTGGTGTTCAAGTGGGGGCGAGCCCTGCGTGGCTTAAAAATAGACTGCTTGCTGTTGGACTCAATTCAATTAACAATGTCGTCGATGTGACCAATTTTGTGATGATGGAGTACGGTCAGCCGCTTCACGCTTTTGATGCCAAAAATTTAAAGGGCGAAAAAATAATCGTGGACATGGCAAAGCAAAATGAAAAATTTAAATCTCTAGATGGCACAGTGATTGAGCTCTCGGGTGAAGAGCTCACCATTCGTGATGGCGAAACGGCTGTAGCACTTGCTGGTGTTGTGGGCGGGTTAAATTCAGGTGTGACTGAAAAAACAGAAGAGATCTTTTTAGAAGCCGCACACTTTAATCCGCGTGGTGTGAGACGCACGTCTCGAAAACATGGTATTGACACAGATTCAGGGCAGAGGTTTTCGCGCGGCACAGATCCAGAGAATGTGCTGGAGGCCATGAACCGTGCAGCCGCTCTTATTCAAGAGCTTGCTGGTGGCGAGGTTGCAAAAGATTTTTATGATCTCTACCCAAAACCACATGCGCGGACACCAATCAAAGTTCGTAAGCAGATCTTAGAAGAGCGTCTTGGGTATGCTGTCGATATGTCTGACTTTAATAAATGGATGAAGCGACTTCATTGTAAAACCAAAGTGAGTGGTGACACGGTGACAGTTGAGGCTCCGCCTTTTCGTTTTGATATTGAAATAGAGATGGATCTTGTTGAAGAGTATGCGCGTCTTAATGGCTACGATAAAATACCTGAAAGTTTTCCTGCACTACAGGTTCGACCAACAGATTCAGCTCTTTCTTACATAAATGAGCAGCGGGCAGGAGAGCTTTTTAAAAACGAAGGTTATCTCGAAGCACGAAATTATAATTTTTTAAGCCCTAAGTGGCAAAGTGAGCTCATAGATGAAAAGCAGTATGCAAAGCTCGGTTTGGCAGCCGGAGGTGAAGCCGTCAATATTAAAAATCCTCTAAGTGAAGAGACCAGTCAAATGCGACAAAGCTTGCTGCCAGGGCTACTAACAAATTTAATTCATAATTTCAGTCATGGGGCGCTTGATGGGCGTCTTTTTGAGACGGGCTTTG
>JAGRAK010000001.1 GCA_020434645.1 Bdellovibrionales bacterium
CGTCTGCTTAATAAGTTCATCATGCTGCAATGCTTCAAGTCTTATGCCATCTCACCGGCGCTAATAAGGCCTCTGAGCGCAGGGTTCAAACGGTGAAGCTGTCGTTAATCGGCATCTTGTGCAATTTTCGGCTGCTGTTTTGATCTCTATGTAATATGTTCAGCCCATGTCAAATTTAGAGCTATTTCTTATTGTTTTATGCTGCTTACTTTTTATTGGCCTCATATACATGACCCTGCAGCTATATCGAGCGCGACTGGCACTCGCACAATCTGCCGCCGCCCAACAGGGCGAGGCTTATATGGCAGAAAAATTTCGCTCCATTGCTGCGCAAACTTTAGAGGGCAGCTCTCAACAATTCTTGCAACTAGCCAAGACAACCCTTGAAAAAGAAAACGTCGTGGCCAGTTCAGAGCTTGAAAAAAGAAAAGTCGAAATTACCAATGTCGTTGAGCCCCTTACAAAAAAACTTGAAGAATACGAAGCCAACCTAAAAACTATAGAGCGCGAACGACAGAAGTCTTACACTCTTGTCGAACAAGAGCTCAAGCGCGTCGTCGAACTCAGCACAGTTTTAAATATAGAAACCTCAGCATTGAAAAACGCTCTTAAAAAGCCTCACATTCGTGGACGATGGGGAGAAGTGCAGCTTAAAAATTGTATTGAACTTGCCGGAATGTCTGAGTTTGCTGACGTGACTTTTCAAGACTCATCTACTCTCGAGGACGGTCGCTTGATCCCTGATATGACGGTTAGAATGCCAGGCGGCCGAATAGTTGTCGTTGATGCAAAAACTCCGATAGAGGCTTTTATGTCTTCACTCGAGGCCACTGATGATGAGACTCGGGCAACTGAGCTCGCCAGACATGGGCGACACGTCAAAGACCATGTAAAAAAACTTTCACAAAAAGCTTATTCAGAGCACCTCAAAGAATCTGCCGACTTTACTGTTATGTTTTTGCCTAATGAATCTTTTTTGTATGCCGCCTTAGAGTCTGAATCTGATTTAATGGAATTTGCCATTCAGAAAAAAATATTAATCGCAACGCCACCAACACTCATAGGTCTTTTAAAAGTTATTCGCTACGGATGGAACGAAGAGCGTCTTGCCGAAAATGCACAAAAAATATCAGAAGTTGGGACTGAACTTCACAAGCGCGTCGTCGACTTTGTCGAGACATTTTTAAATATCGGAAAATATCTAGATAAAGCCAAAGACGAATATCACACTGGGCTTACTCGACTTGAAAGTCGGGTCATCATACAAGCAAAACGACTTGAGCAACTCGGAGCTAAGAGCAATAAAGATCTCCCAGGAGCTGTGGATTCTAACTTACTGACTTAAATATTTTCGTCGTCTTCGGACAACTCATCTTTGTGCTTTATAAGGGCTGGCCGAATAAGCTCCACCAGGGCGGGCTCAATTCTCATGATTTTCGCATTTGAGTCTGCGTCGTCTCTGGCACACCCTTCATAGTCTATCCCATTATAATCACATTCATAAACTATTCGAAGCTTAACGCTTCCGCCCTCTTGCCTAAGCTGAATAATCTGTCTTGCGAAGATTCTTTTGCCACCACTAGTAAATGTGTACTTGCGCGGATAAGTGAGAAGTATTCCGGTCGCATTATCTACCGTTTTGATCTTATATTTCTTAGACTCCAGAGCTATCTTAACATCTTCTAATACATTCGAAACGCCTTTATCCGTTGTGAGTAGATACTCTGACGCCGCTCTTGGCTTTGGCGCTGTTGCACAGTTTGAAAGCAAAACTGTTAACGCCATTACTGCAAAACTTTTTATCAAAAATTTCATAATGATAGCCACTCCAGAGATAAATTATAGAACTCATCTTTTGCACGTACAATTGCTGGAGTAGATTTAGAGCCCAAATCATCACAGTGTGCTGCCCCTGGTATAACTAAACTTTGCAGGGCAGGGTTTGTGAGGTTCCCATTTAGTTCTGTGATTGATAGGTTCATCCAAGGGTCTTCACTGCCATTTGTAAAATAGATTTTGCTCGTCTGAGTATCAAGTAACGGCAAATAAAAATTATTATTTGTCTGCTCAACCGGAGCTGGTGTTTTAATTCCAAAAAGGCGCTCACATAGTCGCTCATGATAGCTGGCATTAATTCGAGCCGACCTTGATCGCAAAGAGCTATCAGACGAAGCGTTCTGCCAATAGCCGTACTCTGTGCAGCTTTGATAGAACCATTGGCGCATTCCCACTCCTGTGCTGTTCTTCGCAAGGCTTATGTCTTCAGCCGCTTGCGCACTCATATCTACAAGATTACCAAAGTAATTTGAAATAAGCTGCACGCCAGTAACGTAACCGGCGCGACCTGATTGCTCTAAATAGCTACAGAATTTAGTTCGTAGACCATACTGAACTGCCGCTGCAGCAGAATCGGCGAGCAAATATAAAAAATCATCACGATCTCTTAAGACGCTCGCATTAAATTCGGCTTTAACTGCTACAAAACCCTCGTCAGTCACAATTTCAGATTCGATTTGCGACACAGTAGACATAATCGCAGACAAACACTTTTGGCCAGCCATACGAGCTATATGTTCATCGTACTCACTAAAATCTAAATCAGCCATAACTGGAGCCGACGACGCCAGCGCTCCAGCAAACTGATGAGGATACAACGCTCGCGCATAGGCTGATAGTGACCCCGGGTAGCTGCCGCCTATGGTGATCCACTTTCCGCTCAGACCCAATTCTTTTTGCATCTGACTTTGAAAGGCCACTAAATCTTTTAGTGCAAATTCGGTAGTTAAATATTTTAAATTATGAGTTTGCAAATCGGCAAATGGCTGACTGTGACCATAGTAACGATGCTCTAGTGCAAAAACATGAGCCCCAAGCTTTTGAGCATGAATGGCCGTTTGCCCTCCGACCGCGTATTCACCGCATGCCCCTTCTCCACAAACAAACAGAAGCACTGGCGCATCGACTCCGCGTGCGTAAGAACTGTTGCGCCAATATCTCTGCTTAAAAGTTCTGAGGTCACTTTTTGAATTATGATCTAATTTCTGTTCAATATTGCCAGCAACCGTGACCTCTTCGAATATACGAAATGGTGACCGTATTTGCGGGCGTTCAGCCTGCTCAAGCGAACGGCGTAACATGATATATTCTTTGGGATCTGCCTTGGCAGTAGCAAAAAATAACATTGAAAGAGCGACAACTAAAAATACTAATTTTTTCATGAATCCCCCCACGGAACATGAAACATCTATCAGACATGCAAATAAAGCGAAAGTGCTAAGTTCTGAACTCTATTAAAATGTCAGCCCAGCTTGAAATAAAGTCGTGGTCACTCGCCCGACGTCAGAACCATTAAGATTAAACAGTTCAGATTTTGTGCCCAGCCCCAATACAACCGAATCATATCGACCGGTTACCCCAAGGCCGTACTCATCACCAGCAAGAGAAAAACTAAAAGACAGCAAATCTGAGAATTCATAAATTCCACCAAATCTGAACCGATCACCAATTCGCGTTACATCTGGCCGCGCGGTATAGTGTATGGATGTTCGTAATTTCTTGTTTAAATATTCTGGAGAAGTTGAGTACCCAATTTCTGGTCTCGCTACATCGGGGACACTCCTGTCAGATTCATATAGCCGCAGATGAGTCAGCACAAGAGAAACATGAGACTCCCATGCCGAATGCCATGAATAAGTCATCGCGGGTTCAAAATAGACAATATTATTTTCTACGACATTGATTTTACGTGTGCCTGAAATAACATCTAAAAGCGCAAACTCATCTCGAAATTGATTGTTTTGCACATAGCGTAGATTTGCACCTATTTTAAAATTTAAATCTTCAGCTACAAATACACCACCCCGCATAGATACTTCTCTCTGAAATGAAACATGTGAAGAAACGATCGGATATGCCGGGTTTGTTACTGCGCTCGCCACTGCCAATCGAGCTGGAGTAACGGCCACTGCCCACCAATCATATTGCCACCAACTTGTCGCGAGATCATAGGCCACAAGAGGTTTGGGATTATCTAATATGCGATTAATAATTGATTCTGACTCATGATCTTGAAGTTCGTTAATATAACCTGAAACTTCAGTCACATTGTTATCTAGATTTAAATTAAAGTTTAATTTATTTTCAACTTCACCCGCCATAAACGCAGGGTTACAGTTCAAATTTAACCTAGTGGCGCGCAAAGAATAGCACGTTCGGCCAAGAATAAACCCTTCAACCCCCATGTATTGATCATCGTAATTCACATTTTTAAAAGTTGGCGACAGTTGGGCATTTGCATTTACCGCAGAAATAAAAATTGCCACAATTACAAATATGAACTGCAACTTCATTTTTTACATTTCCCGCCGAACTGCACAGTCAAAATTGAAACATCTATCGTGTTCGCCACTGATAGGCTGTTTAATGCTCCTCGGGCAGAATCAAAGTTTTTGTTTATTTGCGCCGTTGTTCTAAATAGGGCTGATTGCTTGTTCTCTTTTACACTTGAAGAAATAAAATCACTCATGACGCCCGTTACATCTTTTTGAAGGCTATAGAGTTGGTTTGCCAGCACAGATAAATTCACTTCGCAGTTTGCCATGCCGAGCATTTCGTATTTTGTTCTTAAATCATTTTTAAGCAGAGCCAGTCTAAGTAGACCTCTATACAAAATGGCGCCGCCCATATAGTTCGGCTCTACGATTAATATTGAAACGGCTTGTTGCAAATCTCGATGATCTGCCGGAGAAAGAGTGGGGATGATTGAAAATATCCCGATCAGTTCATTAATTTGGTAAATGATTTTATATACACTTTCAAAAGCAGCAAGCAGACTCTTCTGCTCTGAACTTTTCGCATTCTCTTCAATTCTATTAAAAATCAACTTCGAATGCGTAGCCCAGTAGACTTCTGCGCCTTTTATTTTGGCGGCGATTTGCTGGCCAATATCGTAATACTGATTCATAAAAACCCCTGCGCGGGCAGCAAATGCAGAGGCCAATATAAGACGAGCTACACGATCTGAAGGGTCATCTTCTAGCCGCTGCGACATGATGGCAATGGCGGTATTGAAGTTCCCCTCACTGATCTGCTGATTGGCCTGATCATACTCAGACTCAATTGGAGCCTGAAGTTCACCTGAACAGCCAATAGACAAGGCTGTAAAAACTATAGCAAGAATACGTGTATAACGTCGGCTGGTCATCATGCCCTGTAAGTGAGCAATTGCTGTGCCAGAACCCCGTATATTTGATCTCATGTAATATTAACACTGTGCACAATAAGTTCTTGCATAATTAATGCTTTGTGTCATAAGACATCCACTATGACAAAAATTGTACTTTCGATCTTCATAATAGCCGCCACTTATTATTCAACACCGACTTTCGCGCTAGATAAAAATCTTGCCGATGCGCTGGCCTTAGGCGCCTCTAGAGGCCTCTCGCTAGAGGTCAAGAGTCGTGAGGTGATATCAAGTTCAGCATCATCCATCGTCTTCGAATTGCAATTGTATAATAAGCTCACCGGCGACATAAAGCTTTACGAGAGAGTTCCTGTACTTCGCACGAAGGGACGCTTGCCAACAACTTTTGTTTTAAGTGGGCTGCAAACTGGTCGCGATGCAATTTTTCTTGTCCCTGAAATTGAAGACATGCGCGTGGTCACTTATGAATATCCGTTTGGTGAAAGTACAGATCCGCAGGCCATGCTCAGTCAGGCCGGGCAGAAAATTTTACTAATGAACGCGCAAATTGTCGCCGCCTATTTGTGGCTTACACAACAGGCCGATGTTGACCCCGCCGGACTATATTCTCTCAATATTAGTTTTGGCTCCTTTGTTGCTCCGTATGCTTTACGCATTCTTGCCGAAATGGGGATTTCACCTTCACGCACTGTTTTTGCCTTTGGTGGCAGCGATCTCGCGCCATTTTTTCATCCGCTACTAAAGCGTGATCTAAAAATTGATGTTGACCCCGAAAAGGTCATGAATCTAACCGAAAAACTGTCTGTGGCCGTCAGCCCCACACAACACCTTAAGCATCTTAAAGGGCCATTCTTAATTATTCGCGGATTAAAAGACAACACAATCCCCGAGCTTAGCAGCATGTCACTTTACAACAATCTGCCAGAACCCAAAATGTTGATCGAGCTGAATACTGAACACATTAACACCGATAAGCCAGACGTCATTTTAGAGACTATGACATCTGTTGTGAATTGGCTTTCGCAGTAATCTTCCTGTTGTTTCTGCGCCCATAAACTGTACTATTATTCTTAATGACAAATATCGGCGAACAAATATTCGAATGGCTCCAGCTTCATAGTGGGAGCGAACTCGGCTACGGCTTTCTCATCGTACTGCTGTTTATCGTGCCCCGCTTATTATTAAAATTTGGCATACCGATGGCGCTTACCGCATTTGTTCTAGGCCTAACAGTTAAAATTGGATTTAACTTTTATGATACCGATAACGTAATCCCCATTTTTTCTACTCTTGGCATAATTTCGCTATTTCTATTTGCCGGACTTGAGGTCGACCTAATCGCACTCAGAAAAACCATTCGACCGATTGCAGGTCATATCGGTTTTCGCATCTTAGTTGTCAGCGTGCTTGCCGCTGTATTTTCAAGCTTGCACAGTCTGACCCCCGCAACAGCAATTGTGTTGGCTTTGGCTCTAGCGACTCCATCAACTGGTTTTATTTTAGATACCCTAGCCTCATCTGCAATGTCTGACGGGCAAAAATTTTGGATAAAATTAAAAGCTATTTCTGCTGAGCTTGTCGCCCTCGGAGCACTTTTAATTATTTCACAGATGCGCAGTGTGGCCAGTCTTGTGGGCTCTCTTTTAATTATCGGCATTATGGTTCTCGTATTGCCTTACTTGCTTAAAAAATTGGCGGACACTTTAGAGAAATTAGCTCCAGGATCTGAGTTCAGCTTTATTATGATGCTCGCTATTATTTCAGGCCTCATCACTAAAAAATTGGGAGCCTATTATTTGGTTGGCGCGTTCTTAGTCGGCATGGCCGCCGGGCAATATAAACGTCAATCTCCAAGCGCAAGCACCGATCAAGTTCTTCAATCTATGAGATCATTTTCAACCTTCTTTATGCCGTTTTACTTCTTTAATTCTGGTCTCAAAATGCCATACGATGCTTTTTCATTAGATGCTCTTTATGTTGCCGCAATATTTTTACTAGTCTCAGCCCCAATCAAAGTGGGCACAATTATTCTTCATCGTCGAATGTCACTTGTTGAAAGCTGGAAGGACAGCCTAGCTATTGCCGTATCACTTATGCCGAATCTGATTTTCGGTCTCGTGCTTGCTGACATTCTGAAAAACAAAATGGGCCTATCTGTTTCAATTTACGGTGGATTAGTTATTTACACTTTGTTTATAACAATGCTTTCACCCCTGCTTCTCCGCTTTATGCCTGGTGGTAAAAATCTTGAGCTCGTCACCAGCAGCCCTGAAGACATTGAGTTTGCTAACCATCGCGCAAAACTAAATTAGTTTATTTGGCACGCCTCTCGCAATGAATTCTATATGTAAACTCTAACTCGGCCACACTGGAGATAATCGTGAATTCATTGAAAATTTTATTTGCTCTCATGACTTTATTTACATTCAATATTGCGCAGGCATCGAAAGGTGAGATTGTTAAGATCTGCTCGTTCACAGTTAAATTTCCGGGAGAAGCGTCGAGCGTTCCCACTGTTTATACAATCGTGAAGAGCGATAACCAACTCATTGCTAAAGCCACTCAAGTAGTCGAAAAGCATCCCGTCAATTTGCCAGATGAGCCGGCAATTATCACGGAGTTCTCCGTTCGCGCAGACGTCTCACGAGATACACCTGATAGAAATTTAGCTGAAGACCTCATTGCAGGCACAATTGAATTTTTAGACTCTGAGGAGTTTCGCGGCGAATTTTCAGTAGGTCTTGATTTAAATTCAATACGTCAGGCAAAAGTTTACCAGGTTGGTCAGTTCACTCACATGGGCGGCACTGTTATTATAGAAGCCCGAGATCAAAATGGCAAAGCCATGGGCTCGTTTGTTACTGGCTTTATACCTTTTGCTTGTGAAAATTAATTATGAAAATGTCTTAAAAATCAAATATTTTTAAAAACCCCATGTTTATATATAATGGCATGGCTACAACTAGCATGACCTCATTCAATTTGACTTCTTCAAGTGAAGTTGTCAGCTCAGTCGTCGCCGAATATTGTTCTTTGTATTTTAGCGTATTGTACGAAATATCTACGCTCATGTATTTAAAAACATGCACTCCTAGCTTCATACCAAATCCTTTGCCAGAGTATTTGTCATCTTCATTTGCTCCTGAAGAAAACTGCATCTCAGATGAAAAAATATATTTTGGTATAATACGAAATCGACCAGCATTAAAAAGTATAATTATACTCCCATCTACTTTATTTGCAGTGTCTACGTTAGCGGCAGCACCACCTGTTTTTGACTCTAGATCTATTAGTCCGAGTAAGTACTCGCCTCCTAGTCCAAATGATTTAGACGGAGTGGCCATAGCTATAGATGCGCCATACGTTAATCCTGCATAATCATGTTCTGTAGAGTCGGGCTGTGTTGCTTGCTCGCCACTCAAGCTCATTTGATAACCCACATTCGGCTCTATCAAAAAGTTTATGTAACCACTAGCCAAGGCTTGTGAGCCGAACAGTATTAAAAAGCTAAAAATAAAAAAATGTCTGAATTTTACCGTATGTATTGTCATCTGATCTCCCCATTAACAGCTGCCAGCTTTGCTGTGTGTTTTTTGCCCAGGATAGAACTCCCTCATTTAACGAAAAATGATTTTTTTCTCCTAATGAAAAATCCTGGTACCTATTTAAAAAAATAAATTTAAAATCCCGGGTAAGGTTCAAATAAAATGAAGCCTCTACGCCTAACCCTGCTTGGTAGTTTTCATTTAAGTCCTCATGGTAGTTTAAAGCAAGTACTCCCATAGCATAAAAAGTAAGTCGGTTCCATTCTACTGCGATACCCTTCGCATACTCATTGGTGAAATAATGTCGATTCGCAAGTCGGCTTGTCTTTGGCCGAGATATTTCTGAATTAAACTTTGAGGAGGCTTGTTTATTTTCTTTAGTTACAGGATGTATAGTTAAAACCTTAAAAAGACTTAATGACTCTAGATCAAGACGATCATTTTGAAATCTAATGTCTATCTTTAATGCCTCTAAGTCTGTATTTTCAACATAACTTGGACTCGGGTCTATTCGATCATGCAATACGAGTCGCCACTCAATGCCACCAAATTTTACATTTTCATCTTCGCCGTAATTTAGACCTATACGATGAGGTTTATGCCCAGCTTCAGGGCGCATTCGGGTAACTTGAAACTGCTTTTCTGGCATTACTCTGCTTATCGTCGATCGATCCGCTAAAACTTGAGGCCTAAGCTGAACAGCCTCATCAGTTTCTACAAACGTCAGATAATCATTGAATCCGTCTAGAACTCTAGCCTGGGAGTCTGGCCCCAATGTTTTTGATACATTTGCCCAAGTTGACGGATAAGCACTTATTTTTTCAGTCAGAGCCGAGTATGCATTCCGCTCATCTTGCGACATCCAAGCTAAACGTTGCCCACGTTTATTTTCTTTCGAAGGGTAATAATTGGTTTTGAGTACCAACCCGCTACTTTCTACTACAACTCGTACAGTTTCGGCAGGGATAGTGAGTCTTGCAAATTGTTCTGATAAGTTTAATGTCGGTCGGCCGACCTCCATTAGTTTTAATAAATAGTACGAACAGTTCCCATCGAGAAAATAGTAGCGAATACTCGTTTTTTGCACTTCCCATAAATGATTTAGTATTCGATCAATTTCTTTTTTTGTTAAATTAAGTTCATATTCAAATATATCTCGAGTTTCTTGGTACCCATAGCGCAGAAGTTCATCATAGAAATAACTTGTTCCGAACTGACCAGCATACCCGCCAAATATGCCGTTAAATGCTAATGACATCATAGACTCATCTGATGCAAAGTTAGCCGCATAACTAATAACTGTATGGAGAGAAGACTCAACCGGCTTTGAAGCATCATTTATTTTTAAGAAAGTATGAGAGAATAACGACAGACTCGACTCTAAGCTTTGTGCGGGGTAGACTAGTGACAACGAATTGGCATTGAGTTTACTCTTCCACTTATTCAATTCTTCACATTTATTTAACCCGGCAGCTGAATCTAAACCCTGCGACTCTGCTATCAACTGATATCGTGCCGGGTATTGACATATCCAGCGCTCGGCGTCTGATTCACCAAACTGTTTTTCTATTGTGGCGTTCAATTCTGCTAGGGGGTCAACCAGACCTTTTTCACTAATAAAAAAATTGTCAGATAGAACTTTTGACTTTGTACTGCCCAAAGAATTGGTTTCGTAATAATTAATTGTGCGCCACTGTCTTGAGTTAGCCAATGTTTTGAGTTCGGCTTCAGATAACGAGCGACCCAATGCAATGTTCGCAAAACATAAAAAAAATAAAAAAGGAGCTAACCGCATCATAAAACGATAGGGCAGCTCCAATTTACTTACAACAATAAGTTAATTATATAACCGGTTGGCAAGAGTTTTTAAGTTCAGAACTTTGACCCATTACTTCAATCGTATTATTTAAAACAGATTGCGGGTCACGGTCGCCTGAATATATTTTAGTGAACTTACCTTGTACTGTTTTTGAAAACTGGCTGTGATTTGGGCAACCCAAAATCATGGCATAATCATTCACAAACTGACCTTCGCCACGGCTCATGTCCTCCATTAGATTGTCATAATTAGTATCCACGTAGTGACGAATTTCATCTTTTTTATTCTGAATGATGAACATCACATGATCACAACTGTCAGAAGTGCTACTAGACGAAGACGTATACCATAATACGGCGTGACAATTTAAAGTCCCAGATTTCCATTTTCTAAACAATCCTTTCGATTGATTTTTTGCCTCAGCTAGTGATGCCATACCTATCAACATTGAAAGTGCTATTACTAAAGTCTTAATCCCTTGCATTTTGATCTCCCTTTTATTGCTTTTGAACTTTAATCGGCCATTATTAATCAAACTTGAGATTTATATTTGAAAACATTTTTGGCAAAAATTTTTATTCTGACTTTCGTCCCGCTCGCTTTACTTATAAGCGGGTGTAACTCATTTTTTTACTACCCCGACTCTCACCTCTACTATCCACCTGACGAGCATGGGTTGAGGTCTCCAAAAGAAATTGAGCTGTCGTCTAGCGACAATGTTACTTTGGCTGCCTGGCTCTTTAAATCCAATTCAAAAACTAAAGGAACCATTATTCAATTTCACGGCAACGCTCAAAACATGAGCAGCCACTATTCGCACCTTTACTGGGTTACGGAGAAGGGATTTAATTTATTTACTTTTGACTATAGCGGATATGGCGTCAGTGAATCTAAACCCACTCCGCTTCGCACAGTACAAGACGGTGAAGTTGCACTTAAGAAAGCCTATTCTGAGCACTTGGCTGCCGGCGGCGGTAAATTTATTGTCTACGCTGAAAGCTTAGGCGGTATAATTGCACTTCGCTCTTTAGAAAATGTAAATATACCCCTTGATCTTCTTGTCCTTGACTCTACTTTTTCGTCATACAAGCGAGTCGCTTATACTGTTACAAAATCAAACTGGCTCACCTGGATGTTTAGCCCACTTGTTCGGGTTTTCACTTCTGATAAACTCGCGCCAACTCTATTTACAAAAAAAAGTTTTGCTCCAACAATTGTTATTCATAGTCAGTACGATTCTGTTGTGCCTTACTCACAAGGGCTTCATCTTTATCAAGAACTGACCGAGCCCAAAGAATTATGGACACTTGAAAATAAAGGCCATGTCGGCACTTTTCAAAGTAATGAAAATAGAATTAAATTTATAGACCGAGTTGAGAAACTTTAAGGAGTTTATGGTGAATGCGCTCATACTAGTGTTAATTTATAGTCTTTCGGCCTATGCACAATTTAACATTAAAGGGCTAGAGAATTTGGACAATCCTTTTAAAAAGGGCAATCCAATGTGCAATATTGATCTTGCTTATAAAGAAGGTCGCAATGAGGCCGCTGATTCGCATCGTTACACACCTGCCCCCAGTCGAATGTTAGCCGTTGGGCATGGCTGTAAACCAGAAGTTGTAGAAAAAATGAAGGCCGCCTTCGTCAAGGGAGCAAAAGATGCCGAGACGATGGGTAAAGTAGATGAATCTGTACAAATAACATTAGATGACGACACCAAGAAAAGCGTTGAAAAGTATTTGCCCACAGCAGGGGCTAAAACTGTTCTTACACCCAAGAAGAAACCGGCACATGGATGCCTAAAAGGCAGCAACGGAATTCTTTGCGGATGGAACTGTGCAAAAGCATCTGACAGCCAAACCGTATTTTGCTCTAAAATACGCGATCATTTTTGTTTTGCTGATAAGATGAGTGGTGCTTGCGGAAAAAACTGCACCTCATCTAAGCTCGATGGGATTCGCTGTAGCAATTGATAAGACTAGCGTTAGTTGGTTGCGTAGAAATCCGGTAATTCTGTTCACCGGAGGAAACGTGGATGCGCGTGAAAACCGTGTATGCAATTTTAATTAATTCCGACTAGATGTTCAAAACCATTGATCTACAAACTTAGCCCTGCTAAAGGCTTCAGCTAATCATTCGATAGCTCAGGAGGCTTTATGCAAGTTCTTATTGCACTTTTAACGATTATTTCGTTTCGTTTGGCATTTGCCCAAACAAATCTTCAACCCGAAAAAGAACAGACATTACTCGCAGAAGCTAGAACTCCAAAAACTCAAAATCGTTCTGATGGATTACGACAACGCGACTTCCATATAGATGCGGGCAATGTAATTAACCTTATTCTTGGAGAGAACCTCAAATCAGACTCCGGAACAAATCGAGATAGAAATCGTCAAACTATTAATTTGGACGCTGGATGGAACTGGGGTAGTTTTGAAGCCGGGCCATTAATTTATTATGACAAATATGATGCAGATTCATATAAAGAAGAATCTCTTTCTCTAGGTGGACAAGTTGCTTACAACTTTATCCCAAACCAACCAGGGAATGATTTGGTTCCATATACCTATTTAAAACTTTATCACTTCGACTACGATTATGATCACAGTACCAATTTTTCATCTAGTTATACTGAAAAAGGTTTGGTTTATGAGATCGGCGGCGGTGTTAAATATTTTCCGTTTGGCGAATACTTAGCTCTAGTCGCCAGTGCTTATTACAAAGTTAACGATGCCGAACAAGATAGCGTAGACTACACCGTTAACGGGTTGAGAGCGCGCGGATCATTTTTAATTTATTTTTGATAAAAGATTCTGTTCATCGGAGGAAATGGTTGCATCCAAATGTGCGACCTGACACATAGGTACCAAAATTGGCTCAGGCGGAGGTTGTGCAAGCGCAGTCAAATTGCCAGGGGCAATTTGATGTGATGCGCCCGCGAGCTTGCGAGAGGAGACTTGCGACGAACGCAAGCGCAGCGAATAGGACGAGAGGGCTAAACGCCCGATTCGTCCGCGTCCCGACAACGAGAGCCACGCAAAAAACGAAAATCATGCGCAAAAATAAAATGTGAAAAAAGAAAATTGGCTCAGGCGGAGGGACTCGAACCCCCGGCCAACCGGTTAACAGCCGGTTGCTCTACCAACTGAGCTACGCCTGAACAGTGGTGTGTAAGGAACGAAGCTAAAAAAAGCAGCAGACAAAGTCAATCACGAATCATCTCAAGGGTTATTTGCGACGCCCCTCAGGCAATTCAGAAAGTTCTTCAAGAGCGGCATCAAAGGCAGGCGCGGTAAAGACTTGGCCCTTCCAACTATAGTTGCCAGCGGCATTTCGGCGGATAATCCCTACATGGCCATCAACGAATTTTACCAAAAGTGCCGGCATAAAAGTGGTATCTTCGGCCGCTGCGAGCTTTTCAGCAGACACCGCACAAGACTTGGCAAGCCACTTCTCAACGGCAACAAAATCAACAACTTGGGGCTCTTTACCATCCCGAACCCAATTACTGCCCTGTTGTGATATTTTAAATTCATCAGGGCGAATAATGGCGGCAACCTTCGTGTCACACCAGTTCCATCGAAATTGATTAGAGCCGGCCGCCTCATCCTCAGACTCTATCCCAAACAAGGCCTGCACCCCTGGGCTAATACCCTTGGTATTAAGTGAGTAGATGAAATAGAGGCTTAGGCCTAATCCCAATATTAAAAAATTTAATTTTACGAGCATTGATGTTTTCATAGTCTATTCCGGTAAAAATTCTATTACACAATTTTTGGCCTGTGGAGACATGATCACCACAGGACTACATTCAGCATAAACGCGAGAAATTTTTTCTTCACCACTAATCCCAACAATACCGATCGTTTCGTTAGAATAAAATGGATTCATCTCTAAATTTTTATACATTTGTGTGGCTGCGGCCGAGTCATTTATTGTGGCTCTAATGACTCCATTGGCCTTTTTTTCTACACGAGCTTCTAAGCTTGAGTTCTCAGGCCGAAATTCAAAGTAACAATAGGCTGTATAAAATTCGCCATCTACCGTAATGGTTTGGCAGGCAATTGTAACAGCCTGATTTTGTGACTGATACCAGCGTTTTGAGTAAAAAACAGACCCATACTCAGGATCTACAACTTTTTTCGGGCCTGAGAAGCCATTTAAAATTTCATCAAAAAGAACTGAGTCGCCCTTATTTAGTTTCAACGTGTAAGTTTCTTGCGCAACTGCAGGGCTCGACAAAAGGGCTGCAAATAAACAAATAAGTGTAAACTTCATTTTCGCAGCATAGCTTGCCTGGCTTGGTTTTTCTAGTCTTCACGTCCCTTAGCCCAATTTTTTTATTTTATCTCACAATAGTACAGCTGAGCTCCGAAAGAACTCTGACGGAGGACATCAAATGAAATATATCTTAGCTTTTTCAACCCTACTTTTTGCCCAGATCGGACACGCCACCAACGTATATAAATTTACTGCCAGTTACCCCGAAAATACACAGGTCGCAGCTTCGACACGTGAGCTTGCGCTCTCAGGCGCTAAAATAATCGATAGTATCCCGCAACTCGGTATTTACGTAACAGAAACTGCCGTTACATTAAACTCTCGAAATTTCTTAGATTTGGGTGAAGTGAAAACAATTTCGCTGATCACTCCCAATGAAGATTCTCGCGCAAAACAACCATGGGGTCTCACTGCAATTCATGCAAATGAAGCTTGGACAATCTCGACAGGAGCCGGAGTCGTTGTGGCTGTCTCTGATACAGGTGTAGATTCTAATCATCCTGATTTAGAAAAGAGCATGTGGCGCAATCCTGGTGAAATGGGCACTGATGCAAACGGCAATGATAAGACCTCAAATGGAATTGACGATGATAATAATGGATATGTTGACGATGTTTTCGGTTGGAATTTCGTTAAAAATAAACCCTCTGGCAAAGACAACCACTATCATGGCACTCACGTGTCGGGCACAATAGCCGCTCAACCAACAAAAAAGCTTTCTGGCGTCGCTCCCGATGCCAAAATTATGGATGTCTCATTTCTTGGAGGAAGTGGTTCTGGATCAGAGATCAATGGCGCGAAGACCATTATATATGCTGCAGACAATGGCGCGAAAATTATTAATTGCAGCTGGGGCGACGCTGGCAAAAATCAAATTATTCAAGATGCCATCTTATACGCTCAACAAAAAGGCGTACTCGTAGTTGTAGCTGCCGGCAATTCTAAATTAAATACCGATCGTAAGCCTTTTTTCCCGTCCTCGATAGATTTAGACAATATTGTGTCTGTCGGCGCGACCTCCGGGATCAAACATACAAAAGCCAGTTTTTCTAATTACGGAGCGACAACTGTTGATGTCGCAGCCCCAGGCTACAAGATCTATAGTACGGCACCCACATCCAACAAAACACCTCGCTATAAAACTTTGAGCGGCACATCAATGGCCTCGCCACATGTTGCTGGGGTTGCCGCCCTACTTTGGAGTGCAAATCCTGGATTCAATTGGCAACAAGTTAAAAATCGACTCCTCGAAACTACTCAGCCCTCGAAATATTGGAAGAAGAAAAATCTCACAGAGGGCGCAATCGACGCTTACGCCGCTGTGAAGAAATAGATATGAAAATTGGTGCGGTCGGCAGGAGTCGAACCTGCGACCACCACATTCGTAGTGTGGTACTCTATCCAGCTGAGCTACGACCGCACATAAGATATTAAGAACAGTCCTTTTAAGCGATAAACTGCATTATCCGCAAGCTTTTACTCGTGAAACCCATGACTTCGCCGGCGCAATTGGGTATTTCTTACCCTTATGGAAAATAAAACGATTTGGCTCAACGCCTTTAAAGACGCTCGCGAAACTCTAAATAAATTTGCTGATGACTCTGAGCAAATCGCCAAATGTGAGAAGTTCACAGAAATGCTGATCTCTACCATTCAAGCTGGAGGAAACCTCTTTAGTTGCGGCAATGGCGGCTCCCATTGTGACGCGATGCATTTCGCCGAGGAATTCACTGGCCGATATCGAAAAGACCGCAAGCCTATAGGGGCTTTGGCTTTAGGTAATGCCCCTCACGTCACATGTGTTTCAAACGACTACGGGTTTGAGCATATTTTTAGCCGAGAGCTCATAGGCCTTGGCCGAAAGGGCGACTTGCTTATTGGCCTTTCCACTTCTGGCAACTCAAAGAATGTAGTGAATGCCTTTACTGCCGCCAAAGAGATCGGCATCAAAACCGTCGCTCTTCTTGGTCGTGATGGTGGGCAGCTAAAAAATCAAGCTGATTTGGCTATTGTAATTCCGGCTGAAACTTCAGATCGTATACAAGAAATGCATATCAAGCTCATTCATACGGTAATTGAAAGCGTGGAGCGCAAATTGTTCCCTGAAAACTATAAATAGCGGAGTGTCGAACGACGCCACGGCTAACTTTAGTTGACGGGTTTATCGATAACTTAGTATTCGTATTGGCTGTTCCGAAATTCAAATAAAGACCGTCTCGCGGAGAGATGGGTGAGTGGCTTAAACCAGTTGTTTGCTAAATAACCGTACGGGTAATACCGTACCTCGGGTTCGAATCCCGATCTCTCCGCCAAATTTTTATTTTTAAAGTGCGCTTTAACTAAACCGGGGATTCATAATGAAAAAATATTTATTAGCGATTGGACTACTGATTGCTTCATCTTGTGCACTTGCATCTACCGTCTATGTAGAAACAGCAACCGGAACAGGCGTCGACTCACCGTCTCTGGAGTCTGTAACTGAACTCACGAAAGTGGCCGTTTCTGAAAATACGAAATTTACTCTTACTGAAAAAAAATCGAGTGCCGATTTTAATATTGAAACCAAATTATTAAAACTAGGTGATGCGATTATCTTAACCATGACAAAAACCGGTAAAGATAAAAAATCATTTACGGCAAAGCTCAAAGCCTCTGGTCTTGAAGATGTAGACGTTGTCACCAGCCGCTTGGTGCGCTCAGTACTCACTGAAGTTGCACCCGAGGGCAAGGCCACGGTTACCGATGTCACGGAGTCTGAGCAACATGCCGGCAGTCGTCGCTATGAGGCGACTCGACAATGGCAATTTGGTTTTGGCCCCGCTTGGTCGTCAAATCTAAATGTCGGAAGTGGCGGCACCAATTGGAGTCTTGGTTATGCGTGGGGCTTAGACCCAGATTTTCAACTTGCCCTCGTCGCGGACTGGTACTCGGTCGCCAACAGTGACGATGCGAACTTTACAGATGTGTCTTTTGGTTTAGATTATTATTTTAGTCGAGAAAAGATTTCACCATTTATCGGTGCCGATATCGGTCGAGGTGCTGCTGCCGCTGCGCAAGGCTGTGCCGACACGTGGGTTTGCGTCTCCGACGATGATGCGAGTGGCTGGGTCGTGGGCGTAACCGCCGGCTACAAATTCTTCAGAACTTCTTCAGTAAATCTTGGCATTGTCGGACGATACAAATATTTGTTTGATAAAACATCATACGGAAACCCTGACATGGGCTCTGTGCGACTGGTTGTCTATTACTAGACTTCTTTTATTGCCCACATAAAATAATTAAGCCATATTTTATAGATATGGTTTTAAATGTAGACTCTTCAGCAGCTCACGATCGAGAGCAAAAAAGCGCAATTTTTTTTCTAGCTTTAATATTTTTACCCACAATATTTTTTTTGCTTTCATACGCAGGTGACAATCGACGGCTTGATTTACATGATTATTTTCAAGATCATTTCAAATTGTCAAAAACACTCTACAAACTCAACACCACACTCCAGGTGCAGTTGTTGAAGAGTAAAAATATTGGCAAAGTGCATTTGGGCAAAGACAACTGGCTCTTTTTTATTAATCAAGTTAAGGTTAAAGAAAATTCATGGGATGACTTGTGGAGCATTCCAACCCCGACGGTAGCCGCGTTTTGGAGTGAGTACTTAGAAAAAAGCTTTTCAAAACCATTCGGATTTAATGCCAAGTATCTCTTTGTCGTGGTGCCCAATAAAGAAACCGTATATCGAGAACGAACTCACTATAATTTTAAAGAATTTAGATTTGCTGACCAAGGCAACTACGGCCACATACAAAGAACTGTACGCTCGATAAATCCAGAAGCGTCAATTGATCTTATCCCCACGCTAATTGAGCATGGTCAGGATCTACCGACATATCACCCTGCTGATTCTCATTGGAACCACTGGGGTGCCTATTGGGCTCATATTGAAATATTGAAAAAGGTAAACCAGCTTCTTGGCAGCAATATCGAACCATTGCCAATAAACAGCCCTCGAATTGAGTGGAACGCACAGCACGACATGTTCGATATTATTAAAGAGCGAGGTCTAACCTCAATCGTCCCTCTTGCCGCCATTATGAATAAAAATATTCATGTCGATTTCGTTTACGACTGCTGTGATGAGGCCATAAAATCGAGAGAAGATAATTATCATGTTTTCGAAAACCCCCAAGCCCAATACGTAGTGTGGCTCATCGGTGACTCTTATATGAATTATCTGCGTAAATACATACCTACATATTTTAAAAAAACCGTTGTCATTACTCATAGCCAAATTACCAGCGAAGATATTCAAAATGCGTATAGAGAAACTGGCCCTCCTGATCTCATCATTGAGGAGCGCTCAGAACGTGGTCTTTCAACGAAATTATCCTACTCAGACTACTCGCCTAAAAATTAGATACTTAGGTGCCCCTGACCACATCATGTGAACTCGTTTTTAACTGTTGAAGCCATACCGCAGTGGTGCTAAGAGTTTTTAGCACCGGGATATGGGGAATAAAAAAAGTTTACGTATTGCATTATGGGTTCATTCTGGCGCCTTTCAATTAAAGGCCACTCTCAATTCTATTTCGGCTGCTCTAGACGAGCTTTCAGGCACGCCCGTACAGATTTGTGTGTTTTTAAATCGCTTCTGCCAAATTACTCCTCGTATTTTGAAAACATGGTCACAAGCTCATAAAATCATCTATTATAGTGACGCCCACTTACGGTCAAAAATAGTCAATAAGACTATAAAAAGTACTGCTGAAGATTTTTTATTCTTACTCAGTTCAGACGATTTAATTTCTAAAAATTGGTTAAAACTCGCAATACTAAATTCTGCTAAGGCGAAAACCAACAACGAAATTCTACATTCAGATCAAATTTATTTTTGGGGCAAATCTAAATCTTTTTATAGAAACCCACACCAATCTGACATTTCTCTCAATCGACTTTTGTGGCGAAACTTTTGGACAGGTCCTGTATTTTTATCTCGCACACTTTTTCTTAAATGCCCGATTTCAAAAATTAGCGCTGGATTTTCAGACCCCTGGTGGACATGGAGCTGTGATCTTATCTCGCGCGGAGGAACCCATCGGCCAATTGCTGAAACCTATAGCTTTCAGCACAGCGACTCACAAGATGCTAAGACATTCTTAATAGAACCTGAGTTGCGTGTCGGGCAGCCTTCAGTACTTTTTAATAAGAAAAGCATTGTTCAAGAAAAATCAAAAATGAAGCGCGTTGTCTTGCGCAAGTCTTCAGAAGAGAAAAGGACTCTCCAAAATATTCTAGATTGGGGTCAAACAGGCGCTGGCGATTATAGGTTCGAAAAAATAGACAATTTATATGGCACGTTTAAACAGATAAATTTTCCGGCGGATGAATCCAAAATGAGCGAGTTATTTTTTTCAATAAAAGCTCAGATCGGAGACGCTGTTGACTACCTGATCGTTATGCACCAGTTGCGTCGTGGTGGATCAGAACTAGCCGCACTTCACCACATAAACGCATTAAGAAAAATACGACCGAGATGTCGCATAGTTATTTTAACCACAGCTCTAGCAGATCAAGACTGGTCTGAGCGCTTTCCAAAAGATGTACAAATTCTTAACTTTGGCCGAATAGCAGGGCAATTCTTAGACCGGCCTCAGCAGAGACAGTTGATGCTGCAGCTTTTCACTCATGTTAAACCCAAAGTCCTTCATGTCATTTACGCATGGAACGCATGGGATATCCTACGTGATGCCGGTGCTGCGATCAGAAATCACACGAAAATCTACGTCAGTCTCTATTGCCTAGACTATGATCAATCTGGGCGGGTGACAAGTTACGCCCATACGCACTTGCCCCATTGCGCACATCATATTGATTTGATTTTTAGTGATAATAAACCCTTTGTGAAGCACTTGCATGATCAACTCGGTATTCAAAATTCAAAGGTTACATTTCTTCCGACATCGGTTGTCCCGCGAGAACTTCTGCCAGACAATAATAGTTCTTCAAAAAAAACTTTTCGTGTGCTGTGGGCTTCTAGAATTTGCTGGCAAAAAAATATACAGCTTGTTTTTGATTTAGCACGAATTCTAAAAGACTTTGAGTTTCACATGTATGGTGAAATTTCAGAGAACTTTGAAAATCTATATGAACAGCTACACAGTCTGCCAAATTTAAAATACTTCGGGACATTCGACGGCTTCGAGTCTTTGCCTTACCAGCAATACGATGTTTACCTTCATACTTCTCGATGGGATGGCACTCCAAATATTCTACTTGAAGCTGGGCAAAAGGGGCTGCCAATAATCACCTCTGCCGTTGGCGGTATACCTGACTTAATAAACGATAAAACCGGTTATCTCGCGAACACACGAAGCGATTATCTAAAGCACTTAATATCTGTATTTAGCCGACCCGAGGCGGCACATAAAAAGTCTCAGGCGTTACAAAAACTTATTCAAGCACGACATTCTGAAGCGGCCTACCTTTGCAATTTAAGAGAGGCTATAACATGACCATTCAGCCAAGAAAAATGCCGCTCGTATCTGTAATTGTACCCTCATACAACCATGAGCAATACATTGAAGAGGCCATCTTTTCGGTTATTAATCAAACTTACTCAAATATTGAACTCATTATTGTCGATGATGGCTCTCACGATAACTCTAGAGAGATTATTAAAAAAATAATTTTATCTCAAAAACAAAATGGCACTAAAATTAAGTTCATTAAACAAAGAAATTCTGGTGCTCATGCTGCCATCAACAAGGGACTGCGACTTGCCCGCGGTGAATATTTAACCATACTCAACTCAGATGACCGTTTTCACCCTCAAAGAATTGAGCGCCTCGTGAGCTCCCTCAAAGGCCGTGATGAGGGTTTTGCGTTCACGCTTGTGCAGCACATTGACTCTTTAGGTGATCCGCTTGACTGCAAAAATCGAGCTGTGTTCGGTTACAATACGGCTCTCTCTGCAAGGCATGAATACCCAAGTCTCGGCTATGCCCTGTTAATTTCAAACATAGCCATTACTACCGGAAATTTTTTCTTTACTCGAAACCTATTTAAAAAAATAGGTCAATTTAAATCTTACCGGGTTGCTCATGACTGGGATTTTTTACTGCGCGCTCTTTACTACACCGAGCCGATATTTCTACAAGAAAAACTCATTGATTATCGCATTCATGAAACCAACACTGTCAGCTCAAGCGAAGAACTCTGCCAGTCGGAGTCACTCATTATACTGACAGATTATTTTAAAAGACTGCTCGACAAATCCCCACCCAATCACCTTTTGCCTTGCCCGCAATATTGGCCAAACTATTTTTATAGTTTCATTCGCAATACTTACTCCTCATTAGCACGTGAGGCACCCTATCGAGACTCTGGCATTATTTTTAATAGCCTCTCTCTTTTATTTTTAGAAATAATTAAATCCAAAGACCCATTAAAATTAATTCATGCATTAACAGATTGCCAAACCGGTCACGAATTTGATTTCTTTCAGTGCGAGCCCTCACTTATAGGTCGACCTTTTGCTCACGTTAAGACTTCTACACGTGCCGGTCTTTATTTTGAGTCACAACTATTTAAAATAGCCAACTTACACAGTGCTCATGCAGAGTCTGGGCATTTTTACCGAGTGGTCATAACTGGCTCTGACTTAAGCTCACTATTACATAACACTATGGTCGCTCTTTGTCATAATGGTCAAATCGCAGGACTCGCTTTACCATGCGACCTGAACAAGACCAAAATTCAATTTTATGTGTACTTGCCCAAGGCTTATTTGAATGTTCCAAAATCTAAGCTAAATGTAGAGTTGTTAGTCCGCACAGGGGAATCTTCTTTCGAACATGTGCCCAAATCTTCTAATCAGCCAATTTCACTCGCTTATCTTCAAACATCTAATAAAGAATTAGTTTGGCGAAATGTGGTGTATCGCTTAAGTCCCCGTACTTATCGCTGCCACATAACCTCGCTCAACTCACTCTACGAAGGCGTTGTATTTAATGGCTGGGTCGACAATAGCCAAAATAAAAAAATTACCACTGAAATTCGTTGTGTAATTAATGGTACCATGCTGCCTATTATTTCTTGGGTCCGGCACAACAACATTCGGCACAACAACGGCCTAATAGACAAAAATGACACATATCCAGAATTCACTTTGCATCTTCGTAAAAATGATATTGAAGAGTTCGGTCGTGAGCTGAATATCTCTATATTATCTTTTAATAGCGACCAAACGGCTGAGACTATTGGCGCTTATAAACTCTCAAGCAATGGGTTTAAATATCATGTAACATGCAATACTTCGATGCCCACCCTAAATGATTTTTCATTCGCGGGAGAAGGTGTATTGCTAAACAAACGAAGTCGACAGCGCTGGGATGTACAGCGGCCACACCTCCAAATGGGAGAAGTTAAAACCATGTGGGGCTTTATAGAAAAATTTGAACGCATCAATAATGGCATTGCGGCTCAGGGCTGGTCGATAAATCCTCACTCTAAAAGAGCTCCTGATCAGATTTTAATTTGCAGTCATAATAAAGTTTTTGCATCCGTACGCCCCAATATATATCGAGAAGACATAATCAACTTACATAAAGTGACTCAACCAATTAATAGCGGGTTCTTTGCGCAATTTGAGCTTCCTTCTCCAGAAACTAAAAATCTGCGCATGGTGGCCATCTGGCATACTGGCGAAGCCATTTCGCTCCCTAAACTATATAACTCTCAATAACTAAGGGCGGGTGACTTTTGTCTTTCTCAAGTTTTGAGTTTATTTTCTTATTTTTGCCCTCTGTGCTGTTTTGCTATTTTTTTCTATATGCTCTAGTGAAGAATCTTCCCAAGCATGTCACCATACTGAATCTTATTCTTCTTATATCAAGCCTGGTGTTTTATTATCAGGATGAAAAAAAATATTTCTGGGTTATGTTTTTAATTGGCGCAATTGATTATTCAGTCGCTTTAATTATTAGCTATTTACAAAAAACTAACGCCCGTAAAATTTGGACTCGCCTGTGGCTTCTGCTCTCAATTATATCCAATATGGGCATATTATTTTATTTTAAATACATTGGTTTTACACTTGGTTTATTTAACGATCTCGCCGTTCTCTCAAACACGCAACCGCTAAATTTTTCTGTCACTCGTGATATCATAATGCCTCTTGGGATAAGTTTTTATACTTTTGAGTCATTAAGTTATGTGATCGATGTGTTTCGTGGACAAACAAAAGCAACACGCAAACTCATCGACTATTGGACTTTTATTACGTTTTTTCCTCATCTTATTGCTGGGCCTATTATTCGCTTCTCCCAGCTGCAAAGGCAGCTCGAGTCGCGTGAACACAATTGGGAGAATATAGCCGAAGGCTTTAGAAGATTCTTTTTTGGACTGGGCAAAAAAGTTATCTTGGCAAACCCATTGGCCTATTACACAGATTTATTTTATAACTTAGACCCCACACGTATTGATGCCACCCTCTCTTGGCTTATGACTTGTACATTCGCCCTACAGCTTTACTTTGATTTTTCTGCTTATTCAGATATGGCGATCGGCCTAGGTCGCCTTTTTGGTATCAAGTTGCCTGAAAATTTTAATTATCCCTATATTGCATCGAGCATGACTGATGGCTGGAGACGATGGCACATCACGCTCACCGGATGGTTTCGAGATTATGTCTACAAACCATTATGTCATGTCAACTCAAGTCACTCGGGTCGCGTTTTTAATGTTATATTTGTATTTATGCTCTGTGGGCTCTGGCACGGAGCAAACCTAACATTTATTTATTGGGGATTAATAAATGGTGTCTTCTTAGGCCTTGAAGTTGCTCTTAGAAAAAAGAAATTACGAGCTTTACCCACTCTATTTGGTCACTTGTATTTTATAACTGTTATCCTTATTAGCCTGGTGTTTTTTAGATCTAGCACCCTTGATCAAGCCCTAAAAACTGTTTTCGCGATGTTTGGCGGGAACTCTCTAATTGTATCAGAAGATACACTTAAGACATTACTAGAGCCTCATTTTCTGTTTTATTTCCTCTCCGGCATTATTTGCAGTACACCTTTTTATATAAACTTAGCTCGGCACGTGAGCGCGAAACTCCCAATCACCCAAATTCTTTTTAATGAAATCATACCTTTAGCTATATTTTTCATTTCTGTGGTTATGATGACAGAACAAACTTATGTACCTTTTATATATTTTAGATTCTAAATTTATAAGACGTTCGCAATTTTGCTCACACTATGCTATATCGAACTCGTCTAAACCCGGGGAGCCAACAGATGCTTAAAGCACTATTCTTACTTATAATTATCTCTTCATCTCATTCATTCGCTGCTGATATAAAAAATTGGACATATATCGACGAGAATAATATGGCGGCTAGTCTTAGTCTTTACGATAAGGCCAATGTCTCTGGTGAAGAAATGGTGACCTGGATAACTTCTGATGGCTCCGTTCAAATGGCTAAACCCGCTACAGCATCAAACCTTAATGTTGAAATCCCCGTATTCGTTCAAAGTGACGATGGAGAAATTCTATACGATCTTAATCTTGGCATTTCAATGGGCACTTCGTTTACACAAGTAAAATCGATGCTAAAAGACATTTCGTACCGCCAGGCTTTTGAATACCTACCCGAAACTTGCTCAGATAAAGATACAGCTTTTTTAGTTGTTGTTAATAATGTTGAGTCCACAATGTTCGGATACTGCTTAACTCCAAAAAACTAATCATCATCTTGCCCTGAACTTTTCATTTTAAAAAGCACAGGATGATGATCAGTATAGTAAAATCGAAACATGTCATGGTTATACGGATCTCCAGGATAAGCTGAGTCAACGTGCTTACTCGCCCAATCTATCGCCAGCTCGCTAATTAAGTTAATAACTTCAAAGTTATTTTCGAACTCAACCTCTTTGGTGTCGTCACGACTGATCATTATGTGATCATACGGCTTCGGGCTAGTCATATTGGTGTTCGTATTTGTTGCCGCCTCAGCATTCAGACTCACAAATTCGGGAGGTATAACACTATCTAATTCTTTTTTATCTTCAAGGTTCATATCACCCAAAATAATGTAGTCTTTTTCAGAATTCTGAAATTTTTGGACGGCTATCCATTCAAAAATATTCGTTATCTCAACTTTTCTTCTTTCACGGTCAAGTCGACCTGGCCCGGGGTGTAAATGAACATTGATCAAAACAAAGTCCACTGAATTACCCACAGTAGTGAACGAAAAAGCATATGGAACGCGGTCATACTTAGGGTTTGCTGTTCTATCCGCATCCAAGAAGCCATTTGGCAAATCAAGTTTAGGGCGGACAACTTGAGATTTATAAAAAACCACAAACCATTCTGTATTCGTGCCATTACTGTGATTTTTTACTGAAGTTCCGGTATCTTCTTCGCTTAACCAAAACTGATCGTATCCCGCTGCAAGCATAGCTATGAAAAATTCAGTATTCCGTTCATTTGCTCTTAAAGCGGTGCCGTCTGGGTATGTTGGCACTTCTTTCGAATTGTACAAAGGACTATTTGGCAACAAAGTCAAATCAGGCGGGGCTATAAGCTCTTGCACAATCACTAAGTCACAGCCTTTATTTTTATAGATATTGGCTAACGCTTCATTGTCGCGAAGTTTGGAGCCACCCAAAAACTGTATATTTGATGTGCAGAGCTGTACGGCTTCGCCCCTCTCTTGATCTTGTTGAATTGGGGGCGGCTGGTTGGACACACTAGGAATTGTTTTCTCATCGCAGCCCAAATGTGTCAGTGCAACGAGCAGCAATGCCATTTTAAATGCTCTATACTGTATTTTATAGGTGAACCCTGCCATCAGGCTATTCAATAGCAAATTCGTGACCACATTCTATAAATTTATAGAATCTCCTTGCTTGCAAATATTTCACCGTGACGGAATTCAGCATTGGCTTTGAAAGCGTTATAGCCAAAATTAGCTCAGCTCAAAATGAAACCCTTTAGAGGTCGGCCTAGCAGTTGCTCATGTTTGAGCTGTTATGAAATGTTTAAAAATTGCACTTTCAAAATTATGTATCCTATTGCTTACTGGCGTAACAATAGCCTCGCCTGCTTATGGTAAGTCTGTCGATATTGACATTATGCTTGAAGATATCGCGGCAGCAAAGGATGGGTCTAATATAGATCCTGCGCTTTCAGCCCAACTTAAGCAAAATTTTGATACTGAATCTGCAAGCGATGTGCAGATTATACCGACTACTAATGAAGAGGTGGATCTACTCCAGGTCAATCATAAAATTATTTTTCAGATCGGCCCACCCAATATTACTACAAAAGAACAAGCTCAGTATAATGAGCTAAAAGAAGAAGAAAAAGATCGATTTCACACCGCTCGCCGAGAGCGTCTACGCAAACTTGCACAAATTCTGTCTGTACCGAAACTCACCAGCGGCTTTTTTGTAACTTTAAAAAATAAAATAATTCGTCCAAAAGTGAATGCTGAAAATCAAGTGGAAGATCTCTCTATATATGAGAAATCAACCGTACTTAATAATTACAATTCGCGCCTCTGGAAGGTGGCTAAAAAGCTTGGTAAAACTAACAATGTTAAAGGGGTTAAAATATTAATTGGTATAAAGGCCTTTGCTGGAGTCAGAGAAAAGTTATCTACAGGACGAGCCGTCTTCGTGTCATTTGATATCGGCTACAATACCGAAACCAAGAGTCTAATGGTGAAAATTGATCGACAAATCGAGAAAATGACTGATGGTATTGCACTTGAATTTACTGGCGCTGCCAAAGTGCAATATTACGAAACTCACCAGTCGGCAGATGAGAATCACACCGACAAAACAGAGACGAGAAGCGGAAAATCGTTTTACCCCCCTGGCTTCGGTATTGGCGTTGCCTCTACAGGCATTAGCTATGATAAAACAGACGACTATGTAAGTTCTGGTTTTTATATTTCTGCTGGTTTAGACCCCTTGTTTCTTGGCTTGGGTATTAACGAGTTTGAGCAAGTCACCATGTATGAAAAAGAATTGCACCCAACATTTAAAATCTTCAAAAAATTCGCTCGCGTTTCTCGTTGGTTTACAGACACCTTTAGTTCTGAAGCTTCACTTGTTAAAAACCCCTGTATTGAATTATTAAAATAGCCAAATACTAAAAGTATGTAATATGCTCAAAGCATAGGGGATTACTATGCTGCATTCTTTAGTCTTGCTTTGGTTTTCGTGGGTCCGTGACGGTGGTTACCTCGGCGTTTTTTTTCTTATGGCACTTGAGAGCACTATCGTGCCGATACCTTCAGAGCTAATCCTCCCACCGGCTGCGTTTTGGGCAGCACAGGGGCACATGAGTTTTTGGGGCGTAGTGGCCGCAGGAACGCTCGGTAGCTATGCGGGGTCTGCTGTTAGCTATCTGGCTTGCCGGTGGCTTGGCGGGCGCTTTCTGCACCAATACGGCCGTTATGTATTATTGACTGACGAGAAGATTACCATGGCCGAGCGATTGGTGCGCGACCACGGCGCCTTCGGCATCTTCGTATCAAGAATGCTGCCTGTCGTGAGGCACCTTATTTCAATGCCTGCAGGCGTTTTTAAAATGGATTTTAAAATCTTTAGTCTGGTTACTTTATCCGGAGCCGGAATATGGTGTTACATCTTAGCGCTCTGGGGACAGAAAATACTCGGGGCACACCCTGAGTTGTTAAATTCTCCTGAGCAGATGATGTCGGCTGTAAAATCTGAAATGATTTGGTTTGTGGCCGGGATAGCCGGCCTTGCACTTCTGTATTCTCTTGTGGTTTTTTATAAAAAATCATTGCGAAAATAACCTATGTGTCGTCAGGATCAACTGTGATTTCGTAGTTACCACCGATAGTTACTCTTACGCCTGGCCAATCAATTTTGTCAGAATAACCCAGCACTCCAGCAAGTACAGCTGCGTTGGGATGATTTGCCGAAAAATTAAATGGCGACAAAGATAGACTACCCAGTGCTGTAGCATTGATTTCAACGATATACCTATAATCCTTAATCTCAAGTATATCTCGCGCACCATTTGCAAATCCCACTCCGGCAGCTTTTAAAGTCTGTCTATTTTTAGTTAAAGCAATACCGACAGTGATTGGTGAAATAAATTCTTTGATTAGAATTGCTACGTGTTGAACATC